>CAXTDH010000283.1:0-5043 GCA_964242405.1 uncultured Rhizobacter sp.
CTGCCGAGGTTGTCGCGCTGGCCCAGCTGGAGCCAGCTGCCACGCGAAGCGCGCGACACCCTCTTCCTGCTGGGCGTGATCGGCTGGACGCTGCTGCCGCACCTGACGCATCTGCCGCAGTGGTGCATGGCGCTCGCCGCCGTAGTGTTGCTCTGGCGCGCCCGGCTCGCGCTCGCCAACGCACCGCTGCCCGGGCGCTGGTGGCTGGTCGGCGTGCTCGGCGTCGCCGCGGCACTCACGTTCTGGTCGTACGGCACCTTGCTCGGCAAGGAGGCGGGCGTCACCCTGGCCGTCGTCCTGATGGCCTTGAAGACGCTCGAGCTGCGGGCGCGCCGGGATGCGTTCGTCGTCTTCTTCCTCGGCTTCTTCCTGGTGCTGACGCACTTCCTCTATTCCCAGTCGCTGCTCGTCGCGGTGGCGATGCTGGTATCGGTCTGGGGCCTCTTGACGGCGCTGGTGCTGGCGCACATGCCGGTCGGCAAGCCGGGGCTGCGCCAGGCCGGCCGGCTGGCAGGGCGCACCGCGCTGCTGGGGGCGCCGGTGATGGCCGTGCTGTTTCTGCTCTTTCCGCGCATCGGCCCGCTCTGGGGCATGCCGCAGGACGGCGTGGCCTCGAGCGGCCTCTCCACCACTATGCGCATGGGCTCGCTCGCGCAGCTGGCACTCGACGACAGCATCGCGATGCGCCTGAAGTTCGCAGGCCCGGTGCCGGCGCCGCGGGCGATGTACTTCCGGGGCCCCGTCCTGAGCCGTTTCGACGGCCAGGAGTGGCATGCCGCGCCACAGCCCGCGCCGGCGGCCGACGGCCACGGTGGCCTGCACACGGAAGGCCCGGCGATCGGCTACGAAATGACGCTCGAGCCGACCCGGCTCAACGTGCTGCCGCTGCTCGAAGCAGCCGCCACCGCGCCGAAGATCGACAACCAGGAGGTCTCCGGACCGTCGGGGCTGCAATGGTTCGTCGCCCGGCCTGTGAACGAGCGCCTGCGCTTCGTCGCGGAGGCGTATCCCGACTTTCGCTACGGCCCGACGCACCGCGACCTGGCGCTGCAGGACGACCTGGAGCTGCCCCCCAGCTACAACCCGCGCACCCTCGCCTGGGCCGAAGCGCTGCGGGCCGACCCGCGCTATGCCCAGGCCGACGGCCGAACGCTCGCCGCGGCACTGCTGCGCCACATCGCGACCGGCGGCTTCAGCTACACCCTGGCCCCCGGCGAGTACGGCCACGACGCCATCGACGAATTCTGGCTGGACCGCCGCTCGGGCTTTTGCGAGCACTTCGCGGCCGCCTTCGTCGTCGTCATGCGGGCGCTCGACGTCCCGGCCCGCATCGTCACCGGCTACCAGGGCACCGACCGCGAGCCGGTCGACGGCTACTGGCTGGTGCGCCAGAGTGCCGCCCACGCCTGGGCCGAGTACTGGCAGGAAGGCGTGGGCTGGGTGCGCGCTGACCCGACGGCCGCGGTCGCGCCCGAGCGGGTCGATCGCAGTGCCCGACTGGTCGCGAGGCCTGGCCTGGTCGCCGGCGCGCTCGGCCAGATGAGCCCCGCCCTGCTCGCCGAGTTGCGCAACGGCTGGGAGACGCTCAACAACCGGTGGAACCAGTGGGTGCTCAACTACTCGTCGGCGCAGCAGCTCGATGTGTTGAAGCGCATCGGCTTCGATTCACCGACCCGCGACGACCTGACCACCCTGTTGATCGGCTCGTTGAGCCTGCTGGCGTTGCTGGGCGCCGCCTGGGCCTGGTGGGATCGGCACCGTGTCGACCCGTGGACGCGGCAGATGCTGGCGTTGCGCCGGGCGCTCGACCGCATCGGCATCGGCTCGCAGCCGCACGACACGCCGCGGGCGCTGGCCGGGCGCATCGAAGCCCGGTTCGGCGGTGCGGGCGAGCCCCTGATCGAATTGCTGCAGACGCTGGAGCGCCAGCGCTACTGCCAGGCGACGCGCACCCGTCCGGACACCGGCCTGACGCGGCGCTTCATCGGCCTGAGCCGAGCGCTGCGCTCTTCTCAGGCGCCGGTGCGTCAGGGGCGATCGGTGCCGGGCTGAACACGGGCGTCGTCCAGGCGCTGACGAAGATCCTGTGCGCCAGCAGGATCAAGCGGCGCGAGGGCCTCGGCCATGCGCGCCAGCGGCTCGTACGCCGGCCGGAAGTCCGGGCTGATCCGCAGCACGGCCAGCAGCGGCTCACGCACTTGAGCGAGCATGACGCGGACGTCGCCGGACGGCCGCACGTCCCGGCCCGCGAGCAGGAACCGATCACGTGCCGACCAGTAGGCCGCCAGACGTGTCGACCAGCCGGGCTCGGCGCCGGGCGCGAGCAGCTCACCGGGTCCGGCGCCCAGGCGATCCACGAGTTCCAGCAGCCGGTCGCGTGGCAGCGAATCGGGCTGATAGGTGATGCGCGGCGCCAGGTAGGCGACGACCGGCCGATCATCGGTGTTGAGCGGGGCACCGGCGGCGAAGCGCGCCAGCGCCTTGGGCCCGGCGACGACGCTGCCGAGCACCGAGAAATCGTCCTTCAAGCCCAGCTGCTCGAGCTGCTGCGGGACGGCACTGCCGGCGAGACGGTCCCGCAGGCGGGCCAACTCGATCCGGCCGCCGCCATGGCGGGCCAACAACCCCAGCACCGGCGCCTCGAGGCTCTGCGTCGCGAGCACCGCCCAGGCGTCGGGATGGACGGCGAGGAAGCTCGCGACGATGCTCTGCAGCGTCTCCAAATCGAGCTGGTGCAGCGGCAGCCACTGGCAGAAGATGCCGCCCGGCGCCAGGCGCGCGTCCACGGCCTGGAAATGTTCCACGGTGTAGAGCGAGCCGGAGCCACTGCGCGCCGGATGGAAGTTGTCGGCGACGATGACGTCGTAGGAAGCGGTGCTCGAGCGGACGAAACGGCGGGCGTCGGCATTGACGAGCCGCAGGTTCGGATACGGCTGCGCCGGATCGGACGCCGCGGTTTCGAGCGCCACTACGCTCGCCGGGTCGGTGCTGGTGCTGGTGCTGGTGCTGGTGCCCGGATTGGGTCCGTTGTCGGAGCCGGTACCTGTGCTGCTGCCACGGACGCCGGCAGCGATACGGATGCTGCTGGTGCCGACAAACCGTGCAGACGCGGCGATCACCTCCGGCAGCAACTCGACGGCGTCGACGGCCAGGCCCGGGTCGACCGCCGCCGCTGCGGCCGTGACGCCGGTGCCCAGGCCGAGAAACAGCGCCCGGTGCGGCACGGGGTGGAACAACAGCGGCAGCAGTGCCTGTCGGCCGTCGGCAACGCCGGAGGCACTGCTGCCTTCCTGCTGACGGTTGTCGATCCGCAGTCGGGACACGCCCGTCGCGTCCTCCACCACGCTCACCGCCGCCAGCGCGCCTTCCTCGTAGCTGACGACCCTGCCCCCTTCTGGCACGTCGATGAAGGCGAGCGGCGGCAGCCACCAGGCCGCGCCGATCATCGCCAGTGCCACGAGCACCGCCGGCGGTCGCGACCAGAAACGCCTCGAAATGAGGAGCAGATAGCCGGCCCCCACCAGCACCAGCGCATGTCCCGGCCCGAGCCGGGGCGCGAGCCAGGCGCCGAACAGCAAGGGGGCTGCCGCCGCGCCCAGTGTGTTGACCGCGAAGCTGCGTCCGACGCCCGAACCGGCGTCTTGCGCCCGATCGACGAGCGCGCTGAACAGCATGCCCATCAGGAACGTGGGCAGGCCGAAGGACACGATCGCCACCGTCGCTTCGGCCGCCAGGGCGCTCGTCATGCCGGGGCCCAAGAGCGACCGGGTTCCATCGCGAATGAACTCGGACAGGTGGAGCGTCGCGCTGCCCACGAGGCAGGCGACGGCGAGGAGCGCGAGCAGTCGATCCGGCGTCGAGCCGGCCGGGTTGCCGGCAGCCCGCGAACGGCTGCCGTTGTCATGCCCGCCCGTGCGGCGGGCCACCAGCCGCTGGTAGGCCGCGGCGCCCAGGGCCGTGCCGACCAGGTAGACCGCGAGGAGCAGAGCGAAGGTGTAGACGGTGTCTTCACTGACCTGGCTCAGCACCCGCACGACCAGGACTTCATAGCCGATGCCGAGCAGGCCGGTGAGGCCGAGCGTCAGCAGTGCCCGGCGGGGCTTGGGCGGCGCCTGTCGTTCGACCGAGTCGATCGACTGCAGCGAAGGCCCGAGCCGACCGGCGGCATGACCGTCAGATCGCAGCGCCCACGCCGCTTGATCCGCGGCACTTTCGTCGGGCGGCTTCAGCGCAGTGGCTCGACCACCGCCCAAGCGCAGGGCCGCTGCTGCGCAGGCGAGGTTCACCATGCCGCAGACGAGTGCGGTGCGAAGAAGCCCGAACGTGGGCACCAGCCAGAAAGCAGTTGCCAGCACGCCGACGGTGGCGCCCAGTGTGTTGCCGGCGTACAGCCAGGCGATCGATCGATCGCCGCTGCCACTGCCACTGCCCTTGTAGCGCCCGACGTCGGCTGCGCCGCTCCCCGGCAGGGCGGCGATGCAGCGCTGCATCGCCGGCAGCGTCGCGCCCATCGCCGCCGTGGCCGGCAACAGCAGAAGAAAGGTACCGCCGAACGCCAGGCTCCACTCCGCGAGCGGCGAAGGTTCCGGTCCGATCGCTTGCAGCAGCCCGGACGAAACCGGGCCGGTCAGGCCGGCGAGCACGAGGCTCCAAAGCGCGACCATCGCCTCGCAGCCGGCATACCAGCGCGCCGGCCACCGGCTGGCCTCGATTCGGCTGCCCAGCAGCAGCGCCCCCAGCGCCAGCCCGCCGAAAAACGCGGTGACCACCGCCAGCACCGCCGCGGCTTCGTGGCCCAGCCAGAGGGCCGCCTGCTGCGTCCAGACGATCTGATACCCGAGCGCGGCGAAACCCGAGCCGACCATGACGACGAAGGCAGCGACCGGCGGCCCTGCCGCTACCTTCGAGCGCGTCTCCGGCCGCACTGCTAGAGCGTCTCCGGCCGCATCGTTGAACCGCGTTCCACCGCCTCGCTCAGCCGCTGAACGAGATCGCGTAGCCCCAGGAGTCGAGCCGTGTCGGGATCGCGTTGAAGGCCATGCT
>CAXTDH010000284.1:0-5042 GCA_964242405.1 uncultured Rhizobacter sp.
GCGCCTCATCCAGGGAGCGCTGGAGCGCCTGATGTCGCGCCGCACCTCGTTCGTCGCTTCGCGCCGGCGTCGCACCGCTATTTACTTCTGGCCAGTGCCGCGGCCGGCGGGCTGCTGCTGCTGATGGCCGATGTGCTTGCGCGTTCCCTGGTCGCGCCTCGGGAAGTACCGGTCGGAATCCTCACCGCCATGCTGGGCGGCAGCTATCTGTTGTGGTTGCTGCAGCGCCAGCGCTTCGCATGAGCATAGACGGTGTCTCGGTTCGCCTCGGGGCGAACCGGGCCTTGTCGTCGGTGAGCCTGGCGGTCGAGTCGGGCTGGACGGCGGTCGTCGGCCCGAACGGCGCAGGCAAGTCGACGTTGCTGCGAACCCTGGCCGGGCTGCAGCGCCCGGACGCCGGAGAGGTGCACCTCGGCGACCGCTCCCTCGCTTCCTGGCCGGCACGCGAGCGGGCGCGCCGGATCGCCTGGCTCGCCCAGCAGGGGGAGGCGACGGGCGAGTTGTCGGTCCGGGAGGTGGTGCGGCTCGGCCGCCTGCCGCACGTCGGGCTTTTCGATGCGCTCGGCTCGGACGACGAACGCATCGTGCAGCAGGCGATGGAAGCGACCGCCTGTGCCCAGTGGCATGAACGGCGGCTGCAGGCCTTGTCGGGCGGCGAACGTCAGCGGGTGCTGCTGGCGCGGGCGCTCGCTGTCGAAGCGCCGCTGCTGCTGCTCGACGAGCCGACCGCCCACCTCGACGCGCCGCATCAGGTGGCGCTCGTGCGCTTGCTGCAGCGCCAGGCGAGCGCCGGCGTCAAGGTGGTGAGCGTGTTGCACGACTTGTCGCTCGCCTTGCTTGCCGATAGATTGGTGACGATGCGGGCTGGTCGGATCGAGGCGGTCGGCCCGGCCGACGACCCGGCGTTGCGCGCTGCCTTGATCGAGCTGTTCGAAGGCGCGATCCGGATCGAGCGGCTCGGTGTGCGTTGGGTGGCGATGCCCGACCTTTGAGCAGGCGCCTTCTCGTGCGGCCGCCGATCGCCTAGCCCGCGGGCACCGGCCGCCGCGTGACTGCGACCGCCTTCAACGCCGGCGGCGGAAAGTCGCACCAACGGGCGACGATGCACTGCTCGCAGAGCGGTCGGCGGGCCTGGCACACATAGCGGCCATGCAGGATCAGCCAGTGGTGGGCGTCGACGAGGTAAGTCGCCGGCACCCGCCGCAACAGGCCGAGCTCGACGGCCAGCGGCGTCTCGCCCGGGGCGAGCCCCGTCCGGTTGGCGACCCGGAAGACGTGTGTGTCGACGGCCATCGTCGGCTCGCCGAAGGCGACGTTGAGCACGACATTGGCTGTCTTGCGGCCGACCCCCGGAAGCGCTTCGAGCGCCTCGCGCGAACGGGGCACGACGCCGCCATGCTGCGCCAACAGCAGCCGGCTCGTCTCGAGCAGGTTCTTTGCCTTCGTCCGGTAGAGGCCGATGCTGCGGATGTGGTCGGTGATGCCGTCAAGGCCGAGCGCCAACATCCTGCCCGGCGTGTTCGCGACGAGGAACAGACGCCTCGTCGCCTTGTTGACGCTGGCATCGGTCGCCTGTGCCGACAGCAGTACCGCGGTCAGCAACTCGAACACATTCGTGTACTCGAGCTCGGTGTTCGGCTGCGGGTTCGCCGCCTTCAGGGCTGCGAAAAAGGGTTCGATGTCGCGTGTGTTCAACGATGTCGCCGGTGTCTGGGACGATGTCTACGTTCGGTGTTCAAGCGCCTCGCGCCGCCCGCGCTCGAGCCATGACCGCCCTGATCGCGGCCTGCTTGTCGGCCTCGACATGCGGGGCGTCGGACTGCCCTGCACCCGGCCTGTCGTCGACCGGATCGCTGCCGCTCGCGGCGGCCAGGCGGGCATCCTGCTCGGTTGCGTCCCGCTGAGCGCGCAGCCGATGGAACGCATGGCGCTCGCGTGCCTCGCCCGCCCGATCGAGACTCCAGGCGGCCCAACCGGTTGCGCTGCTGTCGCTGGGGCGCATCTCGATGCAGTCGACGGGGCATGCCGGCAGGCAGAGTTCGCAACCCGTGCACTGGGCAGTGACCACGGTGTGCATCGACTTTGGGCCGCCGACGATGCAGTCGACCGGGCAAGCCTTCAAGCACAAGGTGCAGCCGATGCACCAGGCCTCGTCGATGAATGCCAGGTGAAGGACCGACTCGACGCCGTTGGCCGGGTTCAGCGGCACGACCGGGCGGCCGGTGAGGCGGGCGAGGCGGGCGATGCCCTCGGCGCCGCCGGGCGGGCACTGGTTGATCGGCACCGCGTCGCGTGCGATCGCCTCCGCATAGCTGCGGCAGTCGGGGTAGCCGCAGCGGGTGCACTGCGTCTGCGGCAAGACATCGTCAAGGGCGGCGGCGAGCTCGTCAGTGGCCGGACCATCCGCGGCCAGGACGCCTTCGGCAGACAGGCCAGCGACATGGACGATGGCGGCGACCGGCACACGGGGCATTGGCTCGTCCCGCCTGGCAACCGGTCCGGGTAGCGCTCGTACGACCGGTGCGGGCACCGGCATACCGCCGACCGTGCCCTTCACTTCGGCAGGCGAGGCGCTTTCCTGCGTTCCCGCTTCGGCGCTGCCGCAGGTGGGGGAATGGGTGCCAGCATCTCGGCCGACACGTGATTCGACGTGCCGACCACCTGGGTGGCAGCTGCCGCAAGACTCGTCCTCGTTGCCGCCTCGGGCTCCGGAGCGGCACTCGCCGCGCTTTCGTTCGGCGCGACGTTGTCGACCAGCGCGGCCTGCATCGGCTCGGCCGGCTCCGTGGGCTCGGCCGACTCGACACGCGCGCCCGTCTCGCCCGACTCGGCGGGTGCGCCCGGCTCGGCATGCACGACCGATGCCGCCAGCGCTGCCACGGCCTGAGGCGACGGCGGTGAGGTTTCGACGACCGCAAAGGCCGGCTCCCCGGCAATCGCGGCCGGCTCTATCGCTGGATGGAACCGCTTGATGAACTCGCGCACCACCGGATACGCCTTTTCCCGCCAGCGCCGGCCGGAGAAGATGCCGTAGTGGCCGGCGCCCTCTAGTTCGTAGTGGAAGTGACGGTCGGCCGGGATGCCGGTACACAGATCGTGCGCCGCCCGCGTCTGGCCGGCGCCCGAAATGTCGTCGAGCTCGCCTTCGATCGTCAGCAGGGCCGTCCGCGTGACCTCCTGCGGCCGGACCACCTCGCCTTTGACCGTCCAGGTGCCGTTGACGAGGCTGAAGTCCTGGAACACGACCTTGATCGTGTCGAGGTAGTACTCGGCCGGCATGTCGAGCACCGCGTTGTACTCGTCATAGAAATCGCGGTGGAACTCGGCGCTGTCGTCATCGCCACGAATCAGGTCGAGGAAGTAGTCATAGTGCGAGGTCAGGTGCCGGTCCGGGTTCATGGCCACGAAGCCGGTGTGCTGCAGGAACCCGGGGTAGACGGCACGGCCGGCGCCGGGGTAGTTGGTCGGCACGCGGTAGATCACGTTGTGCTCGAACCAGGAATGCGGCTTGGTCGTGGCGAGGTTGTTGACCGAGGTCGGGCTGCGGCGGGCGTCGATCGGCCCGCCCATCATCGTCATCGTCCGCGGCGCCACCGACTCGCCGGCGCTCGCCATCAGAGAGATCGCCGCGAGCACCGGCACCGTGGGCTGGCACACCGAAATGACATTCACCTCCGGGCCGATGTGGCGAATGAACTCCTGCACGTAGGCGACATAGTCGTCGAGGTGGAAGGCGCCATCGGCCAGCGGCACCATCCGCGCGTCGGTCCAGTCGGTGATGAACACCTTGTGGTCGTGCAAAAGCTCTCGCACCGTCTCGCGCAACAGCGTCGAGTGGTGGCCGGAGAGCGGCGCCACGACCAGCACCGTCGGCTGGTCCTTCATGACCGTCAGCATCGGCATGTCGTCGGTGAAGCGCTTGAAGCGCAGCAACCGGCAGAACGGCTTGGTGATCGTCACCTGCTGCTGGACGGCCACTTCGATACCACCGACGTTGACCGAGGTGATGCCGAACGACGGCTTCTCGTAATCCTTGGCGAGCCGGTTCATCAGATCGAGCCCGGCCGAGAAGCGCTGCGCGCCGGGCAAGGCCGCGAACGGTGAAAGGGGGTGGTTGTAGAGCTTGGAAGTGGCGCTGGCGAATTCCGCGAAGGGGCTCAGAAGGGCGCGCTGTGATTCATAGAGCTGATAGAGCATGGAAGGTCCGATAGGTGAGTGCGTCGTCGTCGCCAGGGCCGGTGGCCGCGGTCGCCGGACGTCGGCAGGTCATTCGCAGGTCATTCGCAAACTCGGACCATCGCAGAAACGACGCCGTCGATGTTGCCATCATTGAGCGCTGCCACGCAGATGCGGCCGGAATCGACGCCATAGACACCGAATTCCGCGCGTAAACGTTGCATTTGCGGCGCTGTCAGGCCGGAGTAACTGAACATGCCCCTTTGACGGGTGATGAAACTCATGTCCTGCCGCATGCCGGCAGCGACGAGCTTTTCCTGGAACGCGAGCCGCATCTGCTTGATCCGCAGGCGCATGCCGGCGAGCTCCGCTTCCCAGGTGCTGCGCAGCGACGGCGCCGTCAGCACCATCGAGACGACCTGCGCGCCGTGGGTCGGCGGGTTCGAATAATTGGTGCGGATCAGCCGCTTGAGTTGGCTCAACACCCGCCCGGCTTCCTCTTTCGAGCGGCAAACGACACTCAAGGCGCCGACCCGTTCGCCGTAGAGCGAGAAGCTCTTGGAAAAGCTGGTTGCAACGAAGCATTCGAGGCCCGCGGCCACGAATTGGCCGACGACCGCGCCGTCCTCGGCGATGCCGTCGCCGAAGCCCTGGTAGGCCATGTCGAGGAAGGGCACCAGGCCGCGTGCGGCCACGGCGGTGATCACCTGCGACCACTGGGCCTCGCTGAGGTCGTAGCCGGTCGGGTTGTGGCAGCAGGCGTGCAGCACGATGATGGTGCCGGGTGCGGCCGTTTCGATCGCTGCCAGCATGCCGGCGAAGTCGATGCCGCGCTGCGCCGCGTCGTAGTAGGGATAGTGCCGGAC
>CAXTDH010000285.1:0-5007 GCA_964242405.1 uncultured Rhizobacter sp.
GTTCAAGGACGAGGTGCGCGAGCTCGGTATCGCTCTCGGGCTGCCGCACGACATGGTGTACCGCCACCCGTTTCCCGGTCCCGGGCTCGGCGTTCGCATCCTGGGCGAGGTCAAGCGCGAGTACGCCGATTTGCTGCGCCGCGCCGATGCGATCTTCATCGACGAGCTGCGCACGACGGTCGATTCGGCGAGCGGCAAAAGCTGGTACGACATGACCAGTCAGGCATTTGCCGTCTTCCTGCCGGTGAAGAGCGTCGGCGTGATGGGCGATGGCCGCACCTACGATTTCGTCGTCGCCCTGCGCGCGGTGCAGACCACCGACTTCATGACCGCCGACTGGGCCGAGCTGCCGTATGCGCTGCTCAAGAAGGTGTCGAGCCGCATCATCAACGAGGTGCGCGGCATCAACCGCGTGACGTATGACGTCAGCAGCAAGCCGCCGGCGACGATCGAGTGGGAGTGAGTGGAAAACGCGCGTTCGCGTGCCTCGGAACAGTTTCTGGCACCCCTCAGAACTTTCGACGACCTGCGAACTCGACCAACGCTTTCAGCTTGGTCGACTGGTTGCGCCGGCTCGGGTAGTAGAGATAGAAGCCCGGGAACGTTGGCGAGAACGGGGTCAGGACGCGCTTCAATCGCTTCGCCTTCAGATGCGGAAGCGCGAGCTTGTCGAAGGTGTAGGCGAGCCCCACGCCTTCGAGCGCGGCCTCAATGCTGAAGATCGTGTCCCGGTTCCGGCGAAGCGAATGCGCACGCAGTTGCGACCGGCGAGCTCGTCGGATGGCACGCCGCGGGATGGCCATCGTCTGGTGCCGAGCCAGCGAGCGCCGTACATTTGGTTTCATGTCGGCGACGGGAGTAAGGGAAAACCCTGCAATACTGCGCGTGCGTCACAAACGCCCGTACTGGCCACGACCCACCTTCGCGTGTCTCGTCAGCCAGACGTCCAACCCGAAGGAATCCTCATGTTCGATGCCACGATCTTCCAATCTGCCTTGCAACCGCTGCAAAAGCTCGCTCAGTCCAACATGGGCCTCATCACCCGGTTTTCCACGTCGCCCGAGGTCACCTCGCAAGCGATGAGCGATGCCCAGAAACTCTTCCAGCAGACGCAGGAAACAGTCTTGAAGTTGGTCCAGTCGCAGGCGTTCGCCGGCATGACGCAGGGGTTCATCAAGAATTACACCGAGTTCCTGACCGAGATGAGCCAGGGCATGACATCGATGGCCAGCCAGGGGCAGGCGGCGTTCATGAAGCAGGCGACCGACGCCACGACGGGTGCGATGGCGGCGACGCAAGCCGGCGTCCAGCGCCTGCGCAGTGCCACTTGATCGCGTAACGACGGGGACGCACGGCCCCGCCCGCCATGCTTGACACGGCTCGGGTCTCGGCGGACACCTACACGGACGCGACCGGCTCCCTCCGGTTCATGCTGTATTGCTCGACCGTCCTGCGCAAGCGTCCGCCGCTGTTCGTGATGCTTCACGGCGCGGGTCAGGACGCCTCCGACTTCGCCGCCGGAACCCGGATGCACGAGGTCGCCGAGGAGTGCGGGGGCATCGCGCTGTTTCCCGAGCAGTCGCGACAGGCTCATCCGATGGGGTGCTGGAACTGGTACGACGCCAGGCACCAGTCCGCCGAGGGGGGCGAGCCCGCGTTGCTGGCCGGTCTGACGCGTCACATCATTGCCAAGCACGATGTCGAACCGACGGAGGTCTATGCGGCCGGCATGTCGGCGGGCGGCGCCATGGCGGTCATCCTCGGGCAGGCGTACCCGGAGCTCTACACCGCTGTCGGGGTGCATTCGGGCCTGCCTGCCGGCATCGCCCACGACGTCGCGTCGGCATTCCGCGCGATGAGCAACGGCCCGCCCGCGAATGATCCGATGGCCGGCGACCGGGGCCGTGCCGGATCGCCCATCCCGACGATCGTCTTCCACGGCGATCGCGACCGGACGGTCCATCCGCTCAACGCCGCGGCGGTCGTCGAGCAGGCGCTCCGGGAAGCGTCCGGAGCGGGCGGTGGCAGGCTCGGGTTCGCCGCGGTCGAAGCGCTCAAGCCGGGCGGCCGAGACGTGACGCTTTCGAGGCATGCACGTCGACCCGGACGACCGCATGCCGAGTTGTGGATCGTTCATGGCGGCGGCCATGCCTGGGCAGGCGGCAGTTCGAAGGGCAGCTACACGGATGAAACCGGCCCCGACGCGTCGCGCGAGATGCGGCGCTTCTTCTTGGATCAGAGCCTCGCCAGACGCATCCGGGGGCAGGTTGGATAACGTCGCCGACGGAGGCGATGCGCTGCTGCCCGAGCCACCGATCCGGCATGTCTCCGACACGGCCCTCTGGGTGGCCGTGTACCGCGCGCTCGAGTCGGAACGGCCCGATGCGCTTTTCAACGACCCCTATGCCCGCCCGATGGCGGGAAAGCGGGGCAAGGACATCGTCGCCTCGATTCCCCTGGGCGAGACGATGGCCTGGTCGATCGTCGTGCGGACCGTGGTCATGGACGAGGTCATCCTGCGCTGCATCGCCAACGGCGCGCAGGTCGTTCTGAACCTGGGTGCCGGTCTCGACACGCGTGCCTTCAGGCTCCGGTTGCCGCCTGCCGTGCGCTGGATCGATGTCGACTTGCCGGAGATGACGGCCTACCGGAGGGGGTTCCTCAAGTCGGAGCTCGCGTCCTGCCGGCATGCGCATGTCGCCGCCGACCTGAGCGACGGCGCTTCCCGCTCCCGTGTGCTCGAGGACGCGAGATCCGAGGGCAGCCGGCTGCTCGTCGTCACCGAAGGCTTGCTGATCTACCTGACCGCGGCTCAAGTGACCGGCTTGGCCGAACAGCTTCTCGTCGAGGGGAAGGCGCAGTGGTGGGTCACCGACCTGATCGCGCCGGCCCTGCGCCAGATGATGGGGATGGTGTGGCATTGGCAGCTCAGCGCCGCCGGCACGCCCTTCAGGTTCGCGCCGCACGACAGCGGCAAGTTTTTCGAGGCGGTCGGTTGGCAGGAGGACGAATTCCACTCGATCTGGTCGGAGTCGATCCGCCTGCGGCGGCCGGCGCCGCACGGCCTGACGTGGAACCAGCTCTGGCAATGGTCGGCCCCGGCTGCCCAGGAGGCGCTGAGACGCATGTCGGGCGTGGCTTTGCTGGGACAGGCCCGCAACGCCTGAGGGCTCGCAGGCGCTTCAGTCGTGGCTTGCCGCGCCGCGGCACCAGGCGGTCAGCGCCCGCGCAACGGCCGGTAGAACGCGCGAATCTCGTCAGCCAGCGCCTCCGGTTGTTCCATCGCCGCGAAGTGGCCGCCGCGCGGCATCACGCTCCAGCGGCGGATGTCGGTGTAGGTGCGTTCCGCGAGCGAGCGTGGTGGGCGCACGATCTCGCGCGGGAACTCGCAATACCCCATCGGCACGTCGATCGTGCGGCCCTCGGGGATCGGCCACGAGCCGTGCGCACGAGCGTAGTAGGGCCAGAACGACGAGCCGATCGCGCCGGTGAACCAGTAGAGCGAGATGTTGGCGAGCAAGGTGTCCTTGTCGAAGACCGATTCCACGTCGCCGCCGCAGTCCGACCAGGCGCGCATCTTCTCGCCGATCCACGCCGCCAGGCCGGCGGGCGAATCGGTGAGCGCGTAGGCGAGCGTCTGCGGCCGTGTGCCCTGCAGCGTGCTGTAGCCGGTTTCTTCGGCGAGCCAGTGCTTCAGCTCCACGAGGTACTGGCGCTCGGCCGGGCTGTCACCGGCGACGCTGGCCGGGTCGCGGCGCAGCGGCAGCAGGTTCAGGTGCACGCCGATCGTCTTCTCGGCATGCGCGAGGCCGAGCCGGGAAGCGACCGAGGCGCCCCAGTCGCCGCCCTGGGTTGCGAAGCGCGGGTAGCCGAGCACCTCGACCATCAATGTCGCGAACGCGTCGGCCATCTGCTCGACCGAGAAGCGCGGCTGGCCGGGCGCGAACGACAGGCCGTAGCCGGGCAGGCTGGGCGCGACGACAGTGAACGCGTCGGCGGCGTCCCTGCCGAAACGCGCCGGGTCCGTCAGGCGCGGGATCAGTTCCATGAACTCGAACACCGAGCCCGGCCACCCGTGGGCGAGCAGCAGCGGCATCGGCGCCGGGCCGACCCCGGGGACCTGCAGGTAGTGAAGATCGATGCCCGCGAGCGGCACCTTGTACTGCGCAAAGGCGTTGAGGCGCGCTTCGGCGGCACGCCAGTCGAAACGCTCGTGCCAGTACGTCACGAGACCGTGCAGCCAGCCGAGGTCGGTTCCGTAGGCCCAGGCGGCACCGGGCGCCTGATCCGGGAATCGCGTGCGGGCGAGCCGCTCGCGCAGGTCGACGATGGAGGTGTCGGGGACATCAAGGTGGAATGGCTGCGGGTTCATGGCGTCTCCTGGGGGTGCCGTCGACGTCGCCGAACGAACCCTTCGCGCGCCGGCTGCAAGACGGAAATTGTCGAGCGCTGCGGCGTGCAATGCAACGATCGTCGATCAACTTGGGTTGCGCCGCCGCCTGGCTCAGCCGACCGGCGCGCCTCCCCCCGTGTAGCGCCAGAAGCGCGGCAGCAGGAATCCTGTCGCCACGACGCAAAGCACACAGACGATTCCACCGCTCCAGATCGCCACGGGCACGCCGGTGGCGTCGGCCGTGAACCCGGCGCGCGCATTGCCGAGCAGCGGGCCGGTCAGGTAGCTGATCATCTCGATGCCGGCCAGCCGGCCGCGCAAAGTGTTCGGAATCGTCTCGTTCCAGATCGTGCCGCGGAAGACGCCGCTCAGCATGTCCGCCGCACCGGCGACGGCCAGGCAGGCCATCGCCCACCCCAAGCCGGGCGCGAAGCCGAGTGCGACGATGCCGAGCGCCCAAACGGTCGCCGCCACGACCACCGCCCGGCCGTGACGCACCACCTTCGATGTCCAGCCGCTGAAGAGCGCGATGCCGAGCGCGCCGACCGACATCGCCGAGAGCAGCCAGCCGACCGATTCGGTACGGCCGTAGGCTTCGGCCATCGCCGGGAACA
>CAXTDH010000286.1:0-4991 GCA_964242405.1 uncultured Rhizobacter sp.
CTTGATGAAGGCGGCGGAGACGTTCACGGCGGCGCTCCGACCGTGGCTGGTGATGCCGGCGCGCCGCTCGGGCCACCGCTCGGGCCACTTCCACCACGGGCACCGGCCTTCGACGCCTCGACCACCTTCGAGCCGGGCTTGAGCTTGTACTGGCCGTCGACGACGACGCGCTGGCCAGGTGCCAGGCCCTTGTCGATGATGGCGATGCCCTCCTGCATCTGGGCGACGTGCACCGGCTGCATCTTCGCCGTCATGTTCTGCGGGTCGACGAGGTAGACGTAGGTGCCGTCCGGGCTGCGCTGCACCGCCGCGGCCGGGACGGTGAGCGCCTGGTCGCGGGCGCCCAGGATCAGCCGTACGTTGACGAACTGGCCCGGCCAGAGCGTGTGCGCCGCGTTCGGGAACAGGCCCTTCAACTGCACGGTACCCGAACTCGAATCGATCTGGTTGTTCAGCAGCACCAGCTTGCCGCGGCCCAGCAGCTCGGTGCCGGCACGCGGATACGCCTCGACCACGAGCGGTTGGCGGCTGGTCTTGCTGGTGTTCAACGCCCGATTGACATCCTGAAACGCCTCTTCGGGCAGGGTGAAGACGACCGTGATCGGATCGACCTGGTTGATGACGACCAGGCCGCTCGCATCGGCGGCATGGACGATGTTGCCGACGTCCACCAGCCGGGCCCCGAGCCGGCCGCTGATCGGCGCCGTGATCGAGGTGAAGCTCAGCTGGACGCCTGCGGCCTGGACCAGCGCATCGTCGGTCTTGACCTGCGCCTCGAGCTGCGCGACCAGCGCCTTCTGGGTCGCGAGCTGTTGCGCGGTCGCCGCGTCTTCGGCGATCAGCT
The DNA here is from genome assembly GCA_964242405.1 of uncultured Rhizobacter sp. GTDB lineage: Bacteria > Pseudomonadota > Gammaproteobacteria > Burkholderiales > Burkholderiaceae_C > LMDS01. Next base: position 845 of record CAXTDH010000286.1, read on the forward strand.
CGGTGTAGCGCTGCAGGTCGACGCGGGCATTGCCGAGCAGGGCCTGGTCCTTCGCCCGTTGCGCCTGCACTTGCGCGAGCTGCGCCTGCAGGGTCCGTGGGTCGATGCGGGCCAGCAATTGGCCGGCCTTGACATCCTGGCCTTCCGTGAACCCGACTTTGTCGAGCTGGCCGTCGATCCGGGCCTTGACGGTCACCGTCTGGGCCGGGGTGACCGTGCCGATGCCGCTGCGAAAGATCGGCACGGCATGCTGCTGCACCGGGACGATGGTGACGACGACCGGCGGCGGCGGGCCGGCCGGCTTCTTGTCGGCCTTGTCGGCGGCACGGGCGGCATCGTCGACGCCCCAGAAGGCGGCGCTGGCGGCGACGGCCAGGGCGGCCATGCGCCTCCAGGCGGCAGGCCGAAAATGAGAGGTGGTGTTCATGTGGCGGGGCTGAGAGGGTTCGGTGCAGCCGGCACGGCCTGTGCCTGCCGGCCCCAACCGCCGCCGGTCGAGGTGACGAGGTCGACGCTGGCCGCAAGTTGCCGGCCGCGCAGCTGCACGGCAGCGCGCTGGTTGCCGAGCGAAAATTGTTGAGCGGTCACGACCGACAGGTAGGTCGCGGTACCGGCCCGGTACTGGCTCAGCGCCAGCCGTTCGGCGAGTTGCGCCGCCTGGACGGCCCGGTCCTGGACGCCCGATTCCTCGTCGAGCAGGCGCAACGCGGCGAGGTTGTCCTCGACCTGCTGGAAGCCGTTCAGCACCGTCTGCCGATACTGGGCGACCGTCTGGTCGTAGGCCGCGACTGCCTGGGCGTCGCGGGCCCGCCGCAACCCGCCGTCGAAAACGGTTTGCGCGAGCGACGAGCCGAGCGACCAGACGCGGCTGGGCGCATCGAAGAGGCTCGCCACGGTGGCGGCGCCGAAGCCGCCACTGGCACTCAGCAGCAGCGAGGGGTAGTAGGCAGCGCGAGCGACGCCGATCTGGGCGTTGGCGGCGGCCACACGGCGCTCCGCGGCGGCGATGTCCGGCCGGCGCTCGAGCAGCTCCGACGGCAGGCCGAACGGCACGGCAGGCAGGCGGTTGGCGTCGAAGGACTGGCCCGGCGGGGTGGCGGCGATGCTGAAGTCGGCGGGCGGGCGGTTGGTCAGGATGGCGATCGCGTGCTCGAGCTGGCTGCGCTGGAGCCCCAGGTCGATGCCCTGGGCCTGGGCGGTCGCGAGCTGGCTCTCGGCCAATGCCACGTCGGAGCGCAGGGCAACGCCGACCCGGTACTGCGCCTGGGTCAGTTTCAGCGAGCGGGTGTAGGCCTCGACGGTCGCGGCGTAGAGGTCGCGTTGCTGGTCGACGATCCGCAGCTGAAGATAGTTTTGCGTGAGCGAGGCCTGGATGCTCAAACGGGCAGCGGCCAGGTCATCGCCGCTCGCCTGCACGACGGACTCGCCCGCCTCGACCGAACGGCGGACGCCGCCCCAGAGGTCGGGCACCCAGCTCGCCGACAGCCCGGCGCTGAAGCTGCCGACCTCGCGCGCCGCGCCGCTGGTGCTGTTGCTCGAACGGGCACGGCCGGCGCCCAGGCTCGCGTCCAGCGACGGATAGAACGCCGAACGGGCCTGGTCCGCCAGCGCCTGGGCTTGGCGGTACGCGGCTTCCGCCTGGCGGATGTTCTGGTTCGCCCCTTCGGCATCGGCGACGAGCTGGTCGAGCAACGGGTCCCGGAATGCCGTCCACCACGGCTGGCTGCTGTCGGCGGCCTGCGGCTCGGCGGTCTTCCAGGTGCCGGCTTCCTTGTAGCGGGCCGGCGCGGCGGCAGCGGGCCGAACGTAGTCGGGACCGGCGGTGCAGCCGGCCAGCACGGCCGCCGCAAACAGCGGGACGAGGGAACGAAACGGGTGCGGAGACGGCATGGACGAGGAGGGTCGCGGCGAGAAATCGTCGCAGCGACGGGGCGAATTGAAGGTGGTGACCTAATGTAAGCAAAGCGGCAATGCCGGTGTGCCGCTGACCGGACGGCATTCGTGTCGATTTCATCGTCGAAGTTCACTCGCAGCGCCACGTTCGCGCGTGGTTCGCTTTGCATCCGCCCGGGTTCGCCCGGATTCGCCCGGGCCGCGGCGGTTCGCGGCCGATGGGCGCCGGTTTCGCCGTGCCGAGTCTCCTGCTTCAGAGGGGCACGGCGCAGCGGCCGCTTGACAGATCGCCGAGATGCCCTGAGGCTGCGACGCGCTGGCAGCGTCGCCCAAAAGCCGTCGCCCGTTGCGCCGCCGTTACTCGACGACGAAGAACCGCAACACCACCTGGCTCGGGTGCCGGGCCCCGGTACCGACGAAAACGCGCTCGTTCATCCAGCGCAACGAGGCGGCGGCCGCTTCGATGCGCGGCGCGCAGCGGAAGTAGATGGCGGCCGGGTCGACCGGTTCGCCGCGCAGCAGCCGTGCGACCAGTTCCGGCGGCCCGGTCCGGATGGCGTTGTTCTCGACATAGATCCGGTCGCCACCGTCGGTTTCGAGAATGTAGCGGGCGTGCAGCAGGGCGCAGCCGCTGGCGGTGATCAGCTGGTAATCGGCACCGCCCTCGAGGATGCGGGCCTGCCATCCGGCGCCGTTGCCTGGTTTGCCGGGTGTGCCGCGTTCGGCTGCCGCACCTGCCGGGCCGCCTCCAGCGCCTTCGGCCGACAGGCCGACCGCACGACCGCCGGTGATCGGCACGACCCGGCGTTCGCCGCCGACCGTCTGGCCCACGCCGACCGGCACGCCGACCTCGACCCACAGGTCGATGCAGGGGCGAAGCAGTGGCGTGGCCAGCCCGCTCGACATCGCCGGTACCGGCATGGCCGCCGCCGCCTGGCTCGATGGCATCGCGGCGTCGCCGATGTCGCTCGGAGCCGGCCCGGACACCGCTTCGTGGCCCGGACGTCGCTTCATCAGTGCGACTTGCTGCGTGGCTTCGGCAGCGCAGCGCCCGCGGCGTGGAAGCCGACCTGCTCCGGCTGCAGATCGGTGTCGAGCGGATCGAACATCTCGCGGCGCACCATCAGCGCGACGCTCGCCTGGTTGATCTTCGCGTCCGGGTGAGCGGCCGCCTGCACCATGGCCCGGTAGATGCGGCCGGGCAGCAGCATCGCCAGCTGCAGGCTCAGCTCGTTGGCCTGGTCGTAGTCTTCGGGGGCGGACGCCTTGTCGAGCGTGCCGGCGATGACGAGGTACTGGGCGACCATCGCGGCGAGGTCGAATTTTTCGCGGGCAGGGAAATCCTTCATGGCGGTGTCGTCTCGGTTCGGGTTCATCGCCGCGAGCGTAACGCAGGCGACCGGCCCGTGGCGTGCCGCCTTGCCATGGCAGGGTGGCGCATTGCCTTGACTCGGCTGGCGGATAGCATGAACATTGCCAGCCCAGGGCCGATCGATGACCGAACACACCAGGACCGACGGTCTGCCCGAGATGCCGATGCCGGACGCTGCGCCGCCGGTGCTCGGCCGGTCGCCGCCGCGCAACGAGCGCATGGCCGCCGACAAGGTCGAGTGCAACGCCTGCCCTGTCCTCTGCCAGATCTCGCCCGGCCGGACGGGCGCCTGCGACCGGTATGCGAACGCGTCGGGCACGCTCGTGCGGGTCGATCCGGTGGTGCTGCTTCGCCGCACGCTGGCTGCGTCGGAAGAAGCGGCCGTGGTGCCGTTCGCCCGCCGTGACGATGCCGTGGACCACGCAGCCGTCGCTGCCGACCCGTTCGCCGCGCAGGACGAGATCTTCGTCACCGGCGTCGGCGCCGGCACCACCTATCCCGACTACAAGCCGGCGCCCTTCATCGTCGCCTCGCAGGCGGGCGGGGTCGACATGGTGACGGTCGTCACCGAGGGCATCTTCAGCTACTGCAGCCTGAAGCTGAAGATCGACACCGACCGCTGGCTGGGCGCGGAGCAGGCGAACGTGCGCTGCCAGGGCGAGGTGGTCGGCCATGTGTCGACGGCCGAATACGGCTCGCAGATGCTCTCGCTCGGCGGCGTGCACCACCTCACCGGCGGCAGCAAACGCGAAGGCCGCGTTACCTGCGACATGATGATGGCGCTCGGCAACAAGCAGCCGGTCACGCTCGCCATCGACGGCGGCGGCGCCGAGATCGTCGTCCAGGCCGGCAAGGCGCCGATCGTCAACGGCGTGCTCGAGC
>CAXTDH010000287.1:0-4989 GCA_964242405.1 uncultured Rhizobacter sp.
GGCTGGGCGCAACGACGTCCGTCGCTTTAACAACACCGTGGAGGTCGAGCTGAGGGTCAAGGGCATGGTCTTCAACGCCGTCGAGGCCGACCCATTTCGCGCCGCGCTGCGCAAGGCCGGCTTCTACCGCGACTGGAAGGCGAAGTACGGCAACGAAGCCTGGGCGCTGCTCGAGAAGGTGGTCGGCAAGCTGGAGTGACTGGCGCGAGTGCGCGGCTTGGATGACCAGCGTGAGTAGACAACTTGTCTAACCAGCGTGAGCCGGCGGCTTGAATAACAGCGCCGGCGACCGCCTCGACCGCGGCATCGCCTGGCTGACCGAGGTGCCGGCGGCCGCCCTGGTGCTGCTCGAAATCGCGGTGCTGCTGGCGGGCGTGGTCTCGCGTTATGTGTTCAACGCGCCGCTCACCTGGTCGGACGAGCTCGCCTCCATCCTCTTCCTGTGGCTGGCGATGCTCGGCGCCGTCATCGCCCTGCGGCGCGGCGAGCACATGCGGCTCGGGGCGGTCGTGAACCGGCTGCCGCTCTCAGTGAGCGGCGCGGTGCAGCTCTTCGCCCGGCTGGCGGTGATCGCCTTCTTGCTCGAGATCGCCTGGCCGGCGTGGGAGTACGTGGAGTCGCAGTGGGATATCCGCACCCCCGCGCTCGAGTGGCGCGACGGCGCGCGGGTCGCCGCGATACTGGTCGTGACGCTGCTGATGCTGGCAGTCGCAGCCCTGCAGGCGTGGCGCCGCAGCGGCTGGCGGGCGCTCCTGGTCGGCGCTGCGCTGTTTGCCGCCGCATCGGCCGCCGTCTGGTTCGGCCGCGGCCTCTTCACGGGCCTCGGCCACGCCAATCTCGCCATCTTCTTCGTCGGCATCGTCGGCATCTGTGTCGCGGCCGGCGTGCCGATCGCGTTCTCGTTCGGCCTGGCGACGCTTTCCTATCTCGCCGTCACCACCCACACGCCGCTCAGCATCGTCGTCAGCCGGATGGACGAGGGCATGTCGAGCCTGGTGCTGCTGTCGGTGCCGCTCTTCGTCTTCCTCGGCCTGTTGATCGAAATGACGGGCGTCGCCAAGGCGATGATCGATGTGCTGGCGGCGCTGCTCGGCCATGTCCGCGGCGGCCTGGCGTATGTGCTGATCGGCGCGATGTACCTCGTCTCCGGCATCTCCGGCTCGAAGGCGGCCGACATGGCCGCGGTGGCGCCGGCGCTGTTCCCGGAGATGAAGCGGCGCGGCGGGGAAGAAGGCCGGCTCATCGCGCTGCTGTCGGCGTCAGGCGCCATGTCGGAGACGATTCCGCCCAGCCTGGTGCTGATCACCATCGGCTCGGTCACCGGCGTGTCGATCGCGGCGCTCTTCACCGGCGGGTTGTTGCCGGCGCTGGTCGGCGCCGCGGCGCTCTGCGTCGTCGTCTGGTTTCATCACCGCGGCGAGAGCCTCGCGAACGTTCGCCGCGCCGACTGGTCGACCGTTGGCCGGCTGCTGATCATCGCCCTGCCGGCGCTCGCCTTGCCGTTCGTCATCCGCACGGTGGTGGTGGAGGGCGTCGCGACCGCCACCGAGGTGTCGACCGTCGGCATCGCCTACACGGTCGTCGTCGGCCTGCTCGTCTACCGCCGCTTCGACTGGCGGCGGCTCTACCCGATGCTGGTCGAGACGGCATCGCTCTCCGGCGCCATCCTGTTCATCATCGGCTGCGCGACGGCGATGGCCTGGGCGTTGACCCAGTCCGGGTTCTCTCGCGACCTGGCGGCCTTCATGCAGGGCGTGCCGGGCGGGCGGGCCGGCTTTCTGGCGATCTCGGTCGTCGCGTTTGTGGTGCTGGGCAGCGTGCTCGAGGGCATTCCGGCGATCGTGCTGTTCGGGCCGCTGCTGTTTCCGATCGCCCGGGCGGCGGGCGTTCACGAGGTGCACTATGCGATGGTCGTCGTCTTCGCGATGGGGCTCGGCCTGTTCGCGCCGCCGCTCGGGGTGGGCTTCTATGCGGCGTGTGCGATCGGCCGGGTCGATCCGGACCGGGCGGTGCGGCATGTGTGGCCGTACCTCGGGGCGTTGCTGCTGGCGCTGATTGCGATCACCGCCTGGCCGTGGCTGTCGATCGGCTTTCTTTGACGAGCGAAGTCGTTGTAGGTCTTTTTGGAAGCGCCAAGCCGTTGAAGGCCGATCTCACGAGTCACATGGTCTCGGACGGCCTTCCTGGAAGAAGATCCGCCAACCGGCGTCGGCGAAGGGAGCCATCTTGAACACAGACGAAATCCACGAGGCGGGCAACGAGCCGCTGGTCCTGCACGGCTACTTCCGCTCCTCCGCGGCGTACCGGGTGCGCATTGCCCTGGCCTTGAAGGGCCTGCCCTTCAGCTCGCTCAGCGTGCACCTGGTGCGCGGCGGCGGCGAGCAGCACTCGGCCGGTTTCCGGGCCCTCAACCCGCTCGGCCTGGTGCCGGTGCTGCAGCAGGGCGCGCTGCACCTGAGCCAGTCGCTCGCCATCATCGAGTACCTGGAGGACATGCATCCCGCCGTGCCCTTGCTGCCGCCGACGCCCGCGTTGCGCGCCCGGGCGCGGCAGCTTGCTTTGATGATCGCCTGCGACATCCATCCGCTCAACAACCTGCGGGTGACCGAATTTCTCGGCAGCCGTCATGGGCTCGACGCGGCCGCGAAGGTCGACTGGATGCGGCACTGGATCGAGGCCGGCTTCGCCGCGCTCGAGGCGGAACTGGCCACGGGGCCAGGGGCTCGGTTTTGTGTCGGTGAGTCGCCCACGATTGCTGATTGCTGCCTGGTGCCGCAGGTCTTCAACGCGCGGCGTTTCAACGTCGACTTGACGCCCTTTCCGTCGATTGCACGCATCGATGCGGCTTGTGCCGGAGTGCCGGGGTTTGTCGCGGCGCATCCGGCACGGCAGCCGGATGCGGAGTGAGGCAAATTCGGGCAGCCACTGCTGGCCATCAGCGGGTGCTCGCACGGTGATGGCAAGTTCGGCTTGAGACTGACTGCCGACGATCAGGTCCCAACGGCGAGTGTCTGCAGTCGCCGCAACCTGAGGGTCGCTGGCCGCGTGGCCGAGTGACCGGTGTACCTCGAGACCTGCCGGACAAAGACAAATTGAAAGCGACCCGAGCTCGGCTCGGCTGGGCACGTTGGCCAGCGACGGCTTCCGCTGGCCGCGACAGGTCACTGCGGACCCGTTCCGGTCTTTGAGCCAGCAAACTCGATCATCGGCTTCGTCAGCGAAAGCAGCCCTTGATTGGCCGCCGTTCTCCGGACACAACCCGCATGCCGAGAGGTGGCGACGTGAAGCCAAGCCGTTGCTGGGTCAGGGCTTGGCGCGCAGCCGCGGGTCAAGGGCAAAGCGCTCGAACTGTATATCCGCCATTAGCGGCAGCGCCGTCGTGACGTTGACGAGCAGATTCCACGAGTGCCCGCTCACCGCGCTTGGCAGCAGCACGAACGGGTGCCCGTCGACCAACTTGTCGCCGAACTCCTGCTGGTCCTTATTTGGCAAGATCGGGTGAAGCCAGTGCGGATTGGGCACGCCACCCGGCTGCACGACGCGGACCCTGAGCGGATCGGTGATCGTGAATGAGTAGAGGTTGTGGGCGACGGTGTTCAGCACTTTGAACCCCTTGTGCGCCGCCACCTCCAGGATGGCGGTGGCCGGGTCCAGAGCCGCGTATGTTACGTGCTTGCCGATGGAGTTCCAGCGGCCGCCGTACGTAGCCGAGCCGATGCCTGAGTTCCAGGTGACGGCATAGCGCGCGTCCTGGAGCGCCCACCCGGCAAGGACGCCCGCGCCGCCCAGGGACGTCGGCAAAGGGATCAAGCGTAGACCCCGTACTTCATTCGCTGTAGCAAGGTTTTGACGGCTTCGGCACCCGGCGAGGTGCTCAGCAGGTCAATCGGCTTCCTGAACTCCAGACCCATCGCCTCAGTGTTCAGCCACTCGCTGGCGGCCTCCGCGCTGCCTAGCACCTCTTCTGCTAACGCGCGCACGGACTCGAGCCGGTAAATCCCGTCCGTCGTGCGCGCATCCAACGGCTTGTCCGGATCGGTCTTGATGCGGTGGGCGGTGCGCGTGCTCACGCCAATGGCCTTGAGGAGGGCATCTCTGGACAGAGTACCCCTGGTGCTCTCCCAGATGCGGGTCAGTGCATGGCCTGAGACGCCCCTCATCACTGCATCGTGAGCCATGACACTGGAGCCCGCAAAAGCGACGAACACATCGGCGTGGCGCTCTCGCTTTCCGCCGGTAAGGGCCTTCACTTTCACGGCCTTCTTGCCCGGGATCCCCGGAACCTTCGAATACGCAGTGGTAAGCGTGTCCTCCGTGAGCGGGGCGGCAACGGCAGCCTGTGAGGCGCCCTTCTTGGGCTTGGCGGTCGAACGTTCGCCGGACGGCTTCATGATGGTGCTCCTGCCATTTGGCAACGATTCTACGCCACGTGGCAAACCGCTGCCACAGGCGCGTGCCCGGCGACGAACGGGGGCGATCAGCCTCAACCGGTCATTGCTCTGGCTGGCGCAACGGCAACTCCTGGCCGACAGTGTGAGTTGGCGGCCGAGCTAGAAAGCTGCCATCCGGCCTGTGGCCGAGCTTGGCGCCGCGTCGATCCACTGCAAAGCGCAGGGTCCCGAAAAGGAGCATGGTGTCGGCCCTCTACTTGATGGGAGTCCGTCATGGGATCCAACGACAACGCTGTTCATCGCGAGCCGTGGAACAAGGGCAAGATCGTCGGTCAGAAGGTGCCGTTCAAGCTCAAGGACATCTGGGCCCTTCGCGTTCGCCTCCAGATGGAGCGCCGGGTGCGGAAACTCGCGCTGTTCAACCTAGGAATCGACAGTGACTTGCCGGGCTGAGGTCTGACGACTCATTTTTACAAGCCGGCTCCACGACTCGCTGCATCCGGCGATCAGGCAATACGCTCGCATCCTCAAAGGCTGGGTCGAGAAGCTCGGGCCCGATCCTACCGAGTACGGCACACACTCGACGCGGCGCACCACG
>CAXTDH010000288.1:0-3521 GCA_964242405.1 uncultured Rhizobacter sp.
GCCGCACTGCAGGCCGTGGCACTCGCGAAAAGCCTCCTGCATCGGGTGCAGGCTGCCCTCGGGCGCCAGGCCCTCGATCGTCGTGACCTGCCGGCCCTGGGCCTGCAAGGCCAGCAGGGAGCAGGCCTTGATCGCCCGGCCGTCCAGGTGAACGGTGCAGGCGCCGCACTGGGCCGTATCGCAGCCGACATGGGTTCCGGTCAGGTGCAACTGATCGCGCAGGAACTGCACCAGCAAGGTCCGGGGATCGATCTGCGCCTCGACGGGCGCGCCGTTGACGGTGAGGGCGATGGGAACGGTAGGGTTCAAGTTGTCTCCTGGAAAGTGATGGACGATGGCGCGAGCCGCCGGCGGCGCACGGTCCAACCGAGCACGACCAGCCCGGCCGCGAGCAGGCCATAGGTTTGCGGCTCCGGCACCAGGGCCGCGGCGAACGCGTTGCCGAGCTCCAGGTGCGCCGCCGCCGTGGGGTGCTGGTCGTCCCAGAAGAGCGCATGGGCCGGGTCGCAGCCCGGCGCCGTCTGGCAAATCGAGGTCACGTCGCTGATGCCATGATAGGAACCGTTGGCCTGGACCTGGGCGACGAAGCTGTTCATGAAGCCGAAGACGTCGAAGAGCGTGATGTCCAAGTCGGCACGGGCCGCGTCGAAGCCGGTCAATGCCTGCGCGAGGCCGAGGTCGAACTGCCCGGTGTAGAAGCTCGTCACGGCGGCGGCTTGCGTGCCGGCCGCCAGGGCACGCGGCGACAGGCCCAGGTTCGGCAGGTTGGGCACGAAGAAGTGCTGGGCGCCGTTGGCGGCAAGGTTGCCGATGGCGGTTTCGATGTTGCCGATCACCCGCGACCACTGAGTGCCGTCGGCGTTCAGCAGCACTTGGGGCTGGCTGAAATCGTTCGCGCCAGCCCAGACGACGTAGAGCGCGTTCGGGTCGGCACGACGTGATCCGAGGTCGGCCTGGAACATCGCCGTTTGCGCCAGCAATCCCGTGCCGTTGAGCAGATCCGAATTGTTGTCGCTGAGCGGCGGGTTCGGGTTGGACGGTGTCGCCGGGGTGTTCGGGAAGGGGCTGATGCCCGTCCGGGCACCACCGTAGGCATAGTCGTTGGCGAGGGTCAGCGGCGCGCCGGTCAACGCCAGCGTCAAGGCCTCGACAGCGACCGCGCCGTTCGAAAACCGGCCCGGCGCATAACCGAACGCCGGCCCGGGAAAACCGCCGGTCAGGGCGCTGACCCTGCCCACGTCCGACAGGCTGTCACCGAACACATAGACGCCCGTGTACGGCGCGGCCTCCGACAAGCTCGTGCACAGCAAGGAGGCGGCTGCAACGGCCGCCGCGGTTGAAAAGGCGCGTAGGGAACCAAGTGCGGACAAGCGCCGAAAAGGCATGCGGGTCTCCGGAAAACGTGACAGTCGACTCGACAGGTCTGCCGGGGACGTTAGCGGCAGGCGAGCGGTGGTGTCAATCGGTATCGAATGCGGGCGAGCGGGTCGATGCGGCTGCTCAATGGCCGCGTCGAGTCAAGCACCGTCAGACGGCGCAACTGCGCAAGCCGAAGAAACCGAAGTCACTGTCGGGTCGGGCGAAGTGCCGGTACTTCGCGCTCCGGAGTCGTCCACGGGTGGCGAAGGAGGCACCGCGCAACACCTTGTGCTTGGCGAACGCAGGCTGCGAGGCAGCGGCATCCGGGCCGGCGATGAAGCCGGGGTACGGGCGGAATGTCGACGCCGTCCATTCCCAGACCTCGCCCCAACGAAAGCCACGGGTCGCGGCCAGATGCGCCGCCGCCTCCCACTCGACCTCCGTCGGCAGGCGCCGCCCGGCCCAGCGGCACCAGGCGTCCGCCTCGTGCCAGCAGAGATGAACCGCCGGCTGGTTCATCGGTGCCCGGGCGAGCTTGCCGAAGCGGCGCTGGAGCACGCCCTGGCGCATCTGGTCGACATGGCGGGGCGTGCGCCGGCCCTGCGCCTGCACCCAGGCCCAACCCTCGACCGACCAGTGGGCGGCGTCGTCGTAACCGCCGTCCTCCACGAACTCGCAGTACTGGGCCCAGTTGACGGCCTGGGCGTCGATCTCGAACTCGGGAATGTCGACCGGATGGGCCCATTTCTCGTTGTCGAAGACGAAGCCGCCAGGAGCCATGCCCAACATCCAGCGGGTTGCCGGAACCGTCAGCGGCGGTCGAACGGCAGCGGCGGCCAGCGGCGGGAGCAGGCCGGCGTCGAAGCCGACTTCCTGGGAGAGCGCGGCCAGCGTCTCGGAGACCTGGTCTTCATGAAACAGCGCGAGCCGGTAGAAGTACAGGGCGTCGTCGTCCTTCTCGGGCGCTGCCTCCAAGAGTTCGAGCGTCGTCTCAAGAGTGTCGACCAGGTACTGGCGCAGCGTCTGGAGATCGGGCAACGGCAAGCGCCAGCGGGCCGCCGGGGCCACGCCGGCCGGGTCGAAGCAGTGATCGGCGCCGGGCATGATGGACGCCAGCTTCGCCCGGGTCGGGTCGCAGTGCTCGCCTCGTTGCCGCTGAACGTTGCGGCCGACCCAGTGCTCCTGGTACCAGCCGATATGACCGATCGTCCAGCGGAGCGGGTCGATGCCCGGCAGGACGTGCAGATGAGCGGGCAAGGTGAGATCGTCGTTGCCGAGGAATTCGGCGTAGGCACCGACCCAGCGCAGCGTGTGGTTGCGAGCGTCCATCAAGGCCAGCGAGAGCGGCCCCTTGCCGGCGGCCCGCATCCGCAGGGCATCCACGGTCGCGACTTCGATGTCGAGCAAATCGGCCTCCGTCGGTGGGAATACGTCGCGGCGAATTGTGGCATCGTGCGTCAGGTACCTCCTTCCTCATGGCCTGCCGATGGGGTAGCATGACGTACTGGATGGATGTCCAGCTGCCCGCTTCACTCCGCGTGTCATCTTCCCGACTGATCGCCCATCTCGACATGGATGCGTTCTATGCATCCGTCGAACTCCTGCGCTACCCGGAATTGCGTGGCCGAGCAGTTGTCATCGGCGGCGGCCGTCGCCACCAGCCGGTGACGCGGCCCGACGGCACACGCGAGTACGCGACGCTGCGCGACTATGTCGGCCGCGGCGTCGTCACCACCAGCACCTATGAAGCCCGCGCCTTCGGCGTGCACTCGGCGATGGGCGTGATGAAGGCGGCGGCCCTGGCCCCCGACGCGGTGCTGCTGCCGGTCGATTTCGAGCAGTACCGTCGTTACTCGCGGCTCTTCAAGGCCGCGGTCGCGACGGTCGCTCCGCTGGTCGAAGACCGCGGCGTCGACGAGATCTACCTCGACCTCTCGGGCATCGACGGCGTCCACCGAGACCGCGGGGAGGCCGTCGGCATGCGCCTGAAGGAGGCGGTGTTCGAGGCCACCGGGCTCACCTGCTCGGTCGGCATCACGCCCAACAAGCTGCTCTCGAAGCTCTGCTCGGAGCTGGACAAGCCCGACGGCCTCACGCTGCTCGGGCTCGACGAGATCCCGGCGCGCATCTGGCCGCTCGCAGCACGCAAGCTGAACGGCATC
>CAXTDH010000288.1:3531-4982 GCA_964242405.1 uncultured Rhizobacter sp.
GGCCCGAAAGCGAACGACAAGCTCGCGGCTTTCGGTTTGCGGACGATCGGCGATATCGCCGCGGCCGACCCGGCCTGGCTGGTCCGGACGTTCGGTCGAAGCTACGGCGCTTGGCTGCATGCAGCCTCGCACGGCCGCGACGAGCGAGCGGTCACGACCTGGCGCGAGCCGAAGTCGATCAGCCGGGAAACCACCTTCGAGCGTGACCTGCATGCAGTCCGCGACCGGGCACAGCTCGGCACCCTCTTCACCGGCCTGTGCGTGCAGCTCGCGGCCGACCTGGCGCGCAAGGGCTACGCGAGCCGGACGATCGGCATCAAGCTCCGCTTCGACGACTTCCGAATCGTCACCCGGGACATCACCCTGCCGTCGCACGTCATGGACGCACGGGCGATCCGGGAAGCGGCCGGAGCCTGCCTGAAGCGGGTGGATCTGGGGCGGCGCCTGCGTTTGCTCGGCGTTCGTGCCGGTGCGCTGGAGACGCTGGAGCGCCTGGTCGCTCCGCGCGCCAGGGTGTCGGGTGCGCCGGCAACACCCGCGTTGCCCCCGCAGAGGGCCCGGCGGTCGGGGGGCGGGCCAAACCGGAGCCGCACGCTGCCGTTGTTCGAGGATGCCGGGCCGGGGACATCGGAGACTGAATGCTGTTGAAGGCCACGAGCTACCCTCAAGGCAGCGCCTGCCGAGTCGATAACGGGCGGTCGGCGGCGGCATTCGCTTGCAGCCGTCGAGTCCGACCCCACAACGAGGCTGCTCCGGCACACGTCTTCATGCACCCGTACCGTCCGATTCTCGCCTTCACCTGCTTGCTCGCCCTGGCCGGGCCGATCACGGCGCAGACCACCGAACAGCCGGTGTCGTCGGCACCGACAAGCGCAATGGCGGCGGTACCGGCGTCGTCGTCGTCGTCGTCGTCGTCGTCGTCATCGTCATCGTCATCGTCATCGTCATCGTCATCGTCATCGGCGTCGGCGTCGGCGTCGGCGTCGGCGTCGGCGTCGGCGTCTGCACCAGGACCAGCACCAGCACCAGCGTCCATGCCGTCTCCGGCGACGTTCGGTCGCGGCAAGCTGCTCCTGACCGGCGGTGTCAGCAGCATCGACGGGGCGGCCGGCGGCGGCCTGACGCCCTGGGCGGTGACCGGCAGCTACGCCACGGACGGTCAGCTCGGCGCCACGGCATTCATCACTCGAGCCAGCACGCGCGATTACGGCCTGACGACAGCCGGCGTCGCCCTCGCCATCCGCGATCGGGTCGAGCTCTCGTTGGCGCGACAGGAATTCAATGCTGGGGTCGTCGTTCCCGGGACCGTGCTGCGCCTGGACATCGTCGGCGTCAAGGTCAAGCTGGCAGGCGATGCGGTGCTGGACGCCGACCGCTGGCTGCCGCAGGTCGCCATCGGCGCCGAGTACAAGCACCTGGCTCCCGGCAGTGCGGTCGGCGGTGTGCTCGAT
>CAXTDH010000289.1:0-3744 GCA_964242405.1 uncultured Rhizobacter sp.
GTGATCGACACCCTGCAGGTGCCGCAATACGCCGCCTACGACCCGTCGATCAAGGTCAAGTACGACCCGGAGCTCGCCAGGTCGCTGCTCGCCAAATCGGGCTACAGCGTCGAGAAACCGGTCAAGTTCACCATCCAGACGACCCGCGGCTACCTGCCGAAGGACTATGAGACCGTGCAGGCGATCGTCGGCATGTGGCGCAAGGTCGGCATCGAAGCCGAGATCGAGGTCTACGAGATCGCCAAGCACTTCGAGCTGCGCCTCTCGCACAAACTCGCGCCGATGGCCTTCTACAACTGGGGCGACGCGATCGGCGACCCGAACGATTCGACCGGCTTCGCGATGTTCGGCCCGAGCCCGCATTCCGGCTGGAAGTCGAAGGAACTCGACGCGATGATCGGCCCGCTTTGGGGCGAGAAGGACGAAGCCAAACGGATCGCCGGCTGGAAGGCCGTCGACCGCTACGTCGCCGACCATGCGCTGGTGCTGCCGCTCTACCAGCAGGTGCAGACCATCCTGTTCAAGAAGAGCCTCGCCGTGAAGCCGCACATGGCGGGCTACCTGCTCGCGCAATCGGTCGGCAAGGCGAAGGCTTGATGCCCGCCCGCGGCCGTTGATCAAGCGCCTGCTCTGGGCGCTGCCGACGCTGTTCGGCGTGCTGGTGGTCGTCTTCGTGCTGCTGCGGGTGGCGCCCGGCGACCCGGTGGCGATGATGATCGGCCCGGGCGCGACACCCGAGGACATCCGCTCGCTGCGGGCGCTCTACGGCTTCGACCGCAGCCTGCCGGCGCAGTTCGGCATCTACCTCGGGCAGGCCGCCACCGGCCACTTCGGCCGATCGATCACGCTCAAGCAAGACGTGGGCGACCTCGTCCGCGTCCATCTGCCGCTGACGCTCGAGCTGTCGGTGCTGGCGCTCCTGATCGCCGTGCTGCTCGGCGGCAGTGCGGCGCTCGCGGCGACGTTCTGGCGTGGCGGCGCGACCGAGCGGGTCGTCGAGGCGCTGACCGGCTTCGGCACGGCGATTCCCGACTTCCTCTGGGGCCTGGCCGGCATCCTCTTCCTCGGCGTCGTCTGGCCGGTGCTGCCGGTGTTCGGCCTGCTCGACGCCGACATCCGCTTCCAGTCGACGACCGGCTCGGTGCTGCTCGAAAGCCTGCTGCGCGGCAGCTGGGATGTCGCCGCCTCGGCCCTGCACCACCTGTTCTGGCCGGCGCTCTCGCTCGGCCTGCCGCTGGCGGCAATGATCGCCCGGGTGCTGAAGGCCTCGCTCACCGAGGTGCTGGCGCAGGACTACATCCTGATCGCCCGGGTCAAGGGCTTCGGGCCGTGGCAGATCCTGTGGCGCGAAGCGCTGCGCAACGCCCTGGGCCCGGCGCTGACGCTCGCCGGCGTGCAGTTCACCTTCCTGATCGGCGGCACGGTGCTGATCGAGAAACTGTTCGGGTTGCCGGGCCTCGGCAACCTGGCGATCGACGCCGTCGTCAACCGCGACCTGCCGCTGGTCCAGGGCATCGTCCTCACCTTTGCCGCGCTCTTCATCGCCGTCAACCTGTCGGTCGACTTGCTGCAGGTGCAGCTGAACCCGAAGCTGCGCTGATCGGTAGCATGTGGCGATGAAGCGCATCACCGACCCAAGCACCCCGTCGCTTGCCCGCCCGATCGGCGGCGTGGAAAAAACTGCGAGCCTCGGCGGCCCGGCGACCGACGCCGGACCCGTGGGCCGGGCGCCGCAATGATCGTCCAGCGCAGCCTTCATCTGCGGCGGCTCATGTCGTCGGTCGGCCCGCAGTTCCTGCTGCTGCTCGCCTACGACGTCGTCGTCACCTATCTGTTCATGGGCCGCGGCTGGAGCCGGCTCGGCCAGGACAACCTGCCCCTGCCCCTCTTCGGCACCGCCTGCGCGCTGATCGTCACCCTGCGCAACAACGCGGCCTATGCCCGCTGGTGGGAGGCGCGGATGCTCTGGGGGCAGATCGTCAACGACTCTCGCAGCTTCGTGCGCGGCCTGATCGCGCTCACCGGCGACGTGGCGCTGCAAATTCGCCTGGCGCGGCAGCAGGTGGCCTATGTTCATGCACTCAAGTCGCACCTGTTGCGAACCTCGCCCTGGGACGACATCGAACGCTTGCTGATGCCCGAGACCGTGGCCCGGGTGCGGCCCGCGGCGAACGTGCCGTTGGCGCTGCAGACCGACATGGCCGACCGGCTCGGCACTGCGCGCAAGGCCGGCCTGGTCGACCCGATGAGCATGGTCGCGCTCAACCAGAGCCTTTCGGCCCTCGCCAGCGCCCAGGGCGGCGTGGAGCGGATCGAAAACACGGGCGTGCCGCGCCAGTACAACCAATTGCCGCGCGTCTTCACCCAGGTGTTCTGCATCCTGCTGCCGCTGGGAATGGTGAGCGATCTGCACTGGCTGACGCCGCTCGGCTCCGCGTTGGTCGGCTCCATGTTCCTGGCCCTCGACCGGGTGGGTGTCGAACTCGAAGACCCGTTCGAAGGCACGGTGCACGACGTGCCGATGCAGGCGATCACCCGGGCGATCGAGATCGATCTGCACCAGATGATCGGCCAGTCTTCCGAGCCGCCGGCCGTCGAGCTGCAGGATGGGGTGCTGGCGTGAGGCGCAACGGCGGCCCATCCGGCCTTTCCATGACGGCCGCCAGCCGTTACCGCGTCGCTTTCGGCGCGGCCGTGCTCGGCCTGTTGCTCGCCTGCGCCATCTTCGCCCGCTGGCTCGCGCCGCACGACCCGCTCGACCAGGACCTGCTCGCCGCCGGCCTGCCGCCGGCCTGGGCGCTCGAGGGCGACCGCAGCCACCTGTTCGGCACCGACAGCCTGGGCCGCGACATCCTCTCCCGGCTGATCTACGGCGCCCGGCCGGCGATGATCGTCGCCTTCGCCGGCGCCACGCTGGCGGCGCTGGCCGGCACGGCGCTCGGCCTCTGGGCGGGTTTTCACGGCGGCTGGGTCGACGCGGCGGTCTCGCGCGGCGTCGACATCTGGATGTCGTTCCCGGCGGTGCTGCTGTCGATCGTGCTGGTGGCGGTGATCGGCACCGGCCTGACTTCCGTCGTGCTGGCGATCGCCGTCATCGACTGGACGCGCTTTTGCCGCGTCGTCCGCGCCGAGACGCAGGCCCAGGCGCGGCTCGATTACGTCACCTCCGCCCGCACGATCGGCCTCTCGAACGCCGCGACGCTCTGGCGCGAGGTGCTGCCGAACATCGTCCCGCTGCTGTTGACGCTGTTCACGCTCGAGATGGGTATTGCGATCGTCGTCGAGGCGATCCTGTCGTTCGTCGGCCTCTCGGTCTCGAGCGACATGCCGACCTGGGGCGGGCTGGTCCAGGAAGGCCGTCTGTATGTGAACCAGACGCCCTGGCTGCTCGGACTGCCGATCGCCGCAATCACGCTCGCGGTGCTCGCCTGCAACGCGCTCGGCGACGGGTTGAGGCAATCGCTCGACCCGCTGCTGCAACGGTGATGGACAACGCCGGCCGGCAACCGCAGACTGGATCAGAGACCGCGGGGGCGATCGCCGGCAGCGGCAGCGCCGCCCCGGCGACGGCGACGGCGACGGGGACTGCCGACCCACTTCCCGCGGCCGGTGCCGCCGCTATCGCCGATTCCCCCGCCGATCCGGCTGTGCGCGGCGACTGCCTGCGTATCGACGACCTGCACCTGGCGCTGGCCGGACGCCGACCTGAGCGATCGCCGCGTCTCATCCTGCGTGGCATCGACC
>CAXTDH010000289.1:3754-4982 GCA_964242405.1 uncultured Rhizobacter sp.
GGGCGAGGTGCATGCGCTGGTCGGCGAGTCGGGCGCCGGCAAGAGCATGGTCGGCCGGGCGGTGCTGGGCATCACGCCGCCGGGGATGGCGGTCGTCGCCGGCCGGATCGAATTCCTCGGCGTCGACTGGCTCGCGACCGGCGAACGACAGCGCCGCGAGCAGCTCGGCCGCGACCTGGCGCTGATCCCGCAGGACCCGCTGACCGCCTTGAACCCGGGCCGCACCATCGGCGCGCAGGTGGGCGATGTGCTCCGCCTGCACCTCCGGCTCTCGCCCGCGGCGGCCCGCGAAAGGGTGCAGGTACTGCTGGCGACGGTGCAGATCCGCAGCCCGGCGACCGTCGCTCGGCAGTACCCGCACGAGCTCTCGGGCGGCATGCGCCAGCGGGTGCTGATCGCGATCGCCTTTGCCTGCCAGCCGAAGCTCATCATCGCCGACGAGCCGACCACCGCCCTGGACGTGACGGTGCAGCGCGAGGTGCTGCGGCTGCTGCGCCGGCTGCAGCAGGATCACGGCGCCGCGGTGCTCTTCATCACCCACAACCTCGGCCTCGTCGCAAAGCTGGCCGATCGGGTGAGCGTGATTCATTCCGGCCGGATCGTCGAGCACGGTGACGTGCGGCAGATCGTCGAGGCGCCGGCGAGCGACTACACCCGAGCGCTGTTCCGCGCGACACCGCGGCACGACCGGCCGGGCGGGGCGCTGGTGCCGATTGCCGATGTGGTCACGGATGCGCTGTGGGCCGAAGCGCAGGCTTATGACCGCAACTGGGCGGCCTCGCGAGACGAGCCGCGGCGGGTGTCGCGGGCGGTCTCGGCGGTCAAGGCGGTCCAGGCGGTCCAGGCGGGTCATGATCCTGCCATCGGCTCGCGCGGCAGCAAGGCCGATGGCTAAGCCGCTGCTCAGCCTGCGCGGCGTGTCGCTCGACCTGCCCGACCTGGCGCAGCGGCCGATGTTCTTCGGCCGTGCGCCACACCGCACGATCCTGCACGACATCGACCTCGACGTCGCCCCGGGCGAGTGCCTCGGCCTGGTCGGTGAATCCGGCTCGGGCAAGACCACCCTCGCCCGCACCGTGCTGCGCCTGCACGAGCCGCAGCAGGGGCGGATCGACTTTGCCGGCCAGGACATCGCCCATCTCGGTGAAGCCGCCCTGCGGCCCTTGCGCGCCCGGCTGCAGATCATTTTCCAGGACCCGCTCTCGGCGCTGAACCCGCGGCAGCGCGT
>CAXTDH010000290.1:0-1888 GCA_964242405.1 uncultured Rhizobacter sp.
GAGTATGTGGGCAAAACCTGCATCGAGGGTTCGAATCCCTCCGGCTCCGCCAACTTTGGGTAAAGTTGGTGCCAGATTGTTCTTGTCAAGGGCTGTAGGTCGTTGATCTTCAGCCCTTGTTTGTTTGTCGCGCGCTGTCACGTCCTCGACAGTACGAGTCAGTTCCGCCGCCAGCCGGTGGAAAAGCTTGTTCGGCAGCTACTTCGTTATGACGCATCGTCATGACCAAAGCATTTTTCTATGGTTCCGGAACTCGGAATCCATTCGCATACTGCCCGCCGTCATTCGTTCGCCTTCATTCGCTGGCGCCGGGCGATCCGGTCCGCTCGTGCCGATTTGGCGCCGAACCCATTGGCAGAAAGTACCGATGAATCCCAGCCTCGATTCACCCCCCGTCCGTCCTCGCATTCCGGGCGACGGACAAACGATCGCCATCCGCCCGCTGGCAGCACCGCTGGGCGCGGAGGTCATCGGCCTGGACCTCGGTCGTCCGCTGACCGAGCAGGCGTTCGACCGAATCCACCGCGCTCATCTCGATCACCACCTGCTGGTGTTCCGCGACCAGAAGATCACCGCCGAGCAGCAGATCGCCTTCAGCCGGCGATTCGGGCCGTTGCAGATCCATGTCCTGCACCAATTTCAATTGGCAGGGCACCCTGAGATCCTGGTCGTCTCCAACATCGTCGAGAACGGACATCCGATCGGTCTGGGAGATGCCGGCGTCTACTGGCATTCGGATTTGTCGTACAAGGAACGGCCGAGCCTGGGCTCGATGCTGCTCGCCCAGGAGCTGCCGGAGGAAGGGGGCGACACCTTGTTCGCCAACATGCACCTGGCCTGGGACACGCTCCCGCCGCCGCTTCGACAGGCCGTTGCCGGCCTGCGTGCCGAGCACTCGTACTTGGCGAAGTACGAGGCACTGCGTGAGCGCAGCCCCTGGCGCCCCAAGCTGAGCGATGAGCAGGTGTCGCAGGTCCGCCCGGTCGTCCACCCGGTGGTTCGCACCCACCCCGAGAACGGCCGCAAGGCGCTGTTCGTCAGCGAGCACTTCACGACCCGGATCGTCGGCTTGCCGGAGGACGAAAGTCGTGACCTGCTGGCCGAACTGTTCGCCCACAGCGTCCGGCCGGAGCACCTGTACCGGCACCGCTGGCAACCGCACGACATGGTGTTCTGGGACAACCGATCGCTGATGCACTTGGCCGCCGGCTGCCCCGATCACATGCGCCGGCGCCTGAACCGGACGACGATCGAAGGCGACGTGCCGTTCTGATGGACAGCGCCTCGATCTTCCGGCGTGCTCCGCTTTCGTTCCAGACACGCTTCGGTTCCGCCCGGACTGCGCCGGCGGGTCGGCTGACGCCGAAGCCCGCATTGCAGCGCCTGGGCGTGCTGCTGGTGAGTGCTGCCCTGGCCATGACCGGGCCGCTGGCGCATGCCGAAGGCCGACTCCGGATCGCCCAGCAATTCGGCCTCGTCTACCTGCTGCTCGACGTGGTACAGGAACGCAAGCTGGTCGAAAAGCACGGCGCTGCGCTCGGCATCGACATCAAGCCGGAGTTCATCACGCTCTCGGGCGGCTCCAACACGAACGACGCGCTGCTCTCCGGCTCGATCGACGTCGCCGCCGCGGGCGTCGGCCCCTTGCTCACCATCTGGGACCGGACGCGCGGCCGGCAGGACGTGCGCGGCATCGCCTCGCTCGGTGACTTCTCCTATGAACTGATTTCGATCAACCCGAAGGTCAAGACCTTGGCCGATTTCGGCGAACGCGACCGCATCGCGCTGCCGGCGGTCGGCGTCTCGGTGCAGGCGCGGCTGTTGCAACTGGCCTCCTCGAAAGTCTGGGGCGATGCCCAGGCGCTGAGGCTCGACAAGAACCAGGTCG
>CAXTDH010000290.1:1898-4981 GCA_964242405.1 uncultured Rhizobacter sp.
GCGGCGATCATCAAGGGCGGCACCGAGGTCACCGCCCATTTCAGCAGCCCGCCCTTCCAGCAGCAGGAACTGGCCGCCAACCCCGCGGCGCACGTGGTGCTGCGCAGCTACGACGTGCTCGGCGGCCCGTCCTCGGCCACGGTGCTCTACGGCACGGACAAGTTCCGCAAGGAGAACCCGAAGACCTACCGCGCCTTCATCGAGGCACTCGCCGAGGCGGCGGCGTTCGTGCAGGCACATCCGGACGAAGCGGCCGACATCTTTCTGCGGACCAACAAGTCCGGCATCGACCGCAAGCTGCTGCAGGGCATCATCCGCAGCCCGGAAGTCCGTTTCACGCTGACGCCGCGGCACACCTACGCGCTCGCCGATTTCATGCACCGCGTCGGCGCGATCAAGAGCCGCCCGGCATCGGCAAAAGACTATTTCTTCGACGATGCGCACAACGCCGGAGCCGATTGACATGACGACGACCCTCGTGCCGCCCGAGGCATCGCAGCAGGCTGGACCGCTGGCGACCCCGGCACCGCCACTGCTGCAGGTCGACGACGTCAGCCTGGCGTACGTCCACCAGGATCGCGTGGTCCGGGCGACGCACCGTGTGAGCTTCGACGTGTACCCGACCGATCGCTTCGTGCTGCTCGGGCCATCGGGCTGCGGCAAGTCGTCGCTGTTGAAGGCGGTCGCCGGCTTCATCGCGCCGCATGACGGCGAGATCCGCCTGGCGGGGAAGGCGATCGGCGAGCCGGGGCCTGACCGGATGGTGGTGTTCCAGGAGTTCGATCAGCTCGCGCCTTGGAAAACGGTGCTCGGCAACGTGATGTTTCCGCTGCTGGCTTCGCGCCGGCTCGCGAAGGCAGAGGCACGTGAGCGGGCGCTGGAAATGCTCGAGAAGGTCGGCCTGGCCGACTTCGCCAGCGCCTATCCGCATGCCTTGTCGGGCGGCATGAAGCAGCGGGTCGCGATCGCCCGTGCCTTGGCGATGCGGCCCAAGGTGCTGCTCATGGACGAGCCCTTCGCAGCCCTCGACGCCTTGACCCGGCAGCGCATGCAGGACGAACTGCTGCGGCTTTGGGAGGAAATCCGGTTCACGCTGCTCTTCGTCACCCATTCGATCGACGAAGCGCTGGTCGTCGGCAACCGCGTCCTCGTGCTGTCGCCCCATCCCGGCCGGGTTCGGGCCGAGCTCGACGCCGGCCGATTCGGTCAAGATGACCGCGGCAGCGCCGGCTTCCAGGCGCAGGCCGATCGCATCCATCGCCTCTTGTTCGAGGAGCCAGCCGGCGCATCGGCAGGCGCGGCGATGAGGCCTTCGCTCACCGAGCCGGCAGCGATCAGCCCAACGCCCACGGACCCGGCAGCCATGAGATCTACGCTCACGGAGGCCGCCTGATGGTGACCACCTCGGCCGTTGCACTGCCGCATGCGCCCCTCGTTCGTCCCGAGTTCGAACGGGCGGTCGAAGCCTTGCCACCCGCGGCCGCACAACCGGTGCTTCCGCCCTGGCAACGCGCGTGGCGGTCGGCACCGCTGCGCCAGGCGGTCATTTTGGTTTCGCTCGCACTGCTCTGGGAATTTGCCGCCCGGCTCGCCGACAACGACCTGCTGTTGCCGACCTTCAGCCGAACCGCCGCGGCCTTCTTCGCCGACATCGCGAGCGGCGAGCTCCCGGGCAAGGCCGCGATCTCGCTCGGGTTGCTCGTGCAGGGCTACGCCCTCGGCGTGGCGGCGGCTTTCGGGCTGACCGCCATGGCCGCGTCGACCCGCTTCGGCCGCGACCTGCTGTCCACCTTGACGGCAATGTTCAATCCGCTGCCGGCCATCGCCCTGCTGCCGCTGGCGCTGCTGTGGTTCGGCCTCGGCAAGACGAGCCTCGTCTTCGTGCTCGTGCATTCGGTGCTTTGGCCGGTGGCGCTCGCGACTTTCGCCGGGTTTCAGAGCGTTGCCGAGACCCTTCGAATGGCGGGCCGCAACTACGGGCTGCGCGGGCTGCGATTCGTCGTGGCGATCCTGGTGCCGGCGGCCTTGCCGGCGATCCTGTCCGGCCTGCGCATCGGCTGGGCTTTCGCCTGGCGCACGCTGATCGCCGCGGAGCTCTTCTTCGGCGCGTCGTCAGGCAAGGGCGGACTGGGCTGGTATATCTTCCAGAACCGCAACGAGCTCTACACGGACAAGGTCTTCGCCGGCCTGATCAGCGTCGTGTTGATCGGATTGATCGTGGAGCGCCTGGTGTTCGACAGCCTCGAGCGGCTGACGGTGCGGCGCTGGGGGATGCAGCGCTGAGGGACGGGCTGAGCGGTTGGCTGCCGGGCGGGCAGAACCTGAAGGCTGACAATCAGGGCTGGCGCCGAGCGGGGTTTTCCCTTATCATCCTTCGCCCCGCCCTTGGCAGGAACCGATACCTGTACAAGCTGCAGCAGAGCGGGTAGGCTCATCGCGTTCTGCTCTTTGAAAAGCAGCGTCCGGCCCCATCTGCGTTGACTCGCTGGCGTCGTTTCGGCCGATCGGCAAGCTCGTCGGGGCGGTCGTGGCGCTTCCAGCAGATCGAACTCGCGCGACGGCGTTTTTTCGCCGCGCGCAGTTGCAGGGCTGCCGACCCCGTTCAGCTACCAGGTCGCGGACGCCCCGCCCGACGCATCCAGGATTCAAATGCCCGCCAAACCAGCCACCCCCATCGTTGTCGCCGCCCCCGTCCCTGCTGCCACCGAGCCGGCAGCCCTCGACGTGCCGGCCGATGCCAAGGCCAAGCCGCTGCGCGTCAAGGTTCCCAAATCCAAGGAACGGGCGCTGATCCGCGAGTTCGGCCTCGACATCACGACGTTGACCGAGGAGGAGGTCGAGAAGCGCCGGGTCGAGCTCACCACGCTCGTCAAGATGGGCAAGACGCGCGGTTTCCTGACGCACCAGGAGATCAACGACCACTTGCCCGAGAAACTCGTCGACGCCGAGGTGATCGAGGCGATCGTCAAGATGCTCAACGACATGGGCATCGCCGTCTACGAGCAGGCGCCCGACGCGGCGACGCTGCTCGTGGCGGGGGGCTCCGGTTCGGCCTCGACCGACGAGGAAGCCGAGGAAGCCGC
>CAXTDH010000291.1:0-4958 GCA_964242405.1 uncultured Rhizobacter sp.
GATCCTGATCGCCGAGTTCGGCGCCCACTGGGTTCGGGTCAAGGTCGTCAAGCCACGCAAGTTCAGTGACGTTCAGGCCATCGGCGTGCAGATCGAACGGGTGGCGTCCAAACCCGAGCCGTCCCGGCCGGGGCACTCGGCCGCCGTGGTGCAGTTCCTGGCCAGCGGCATGTTGCCGGGCCGGCGTTGAACTGCGGCGCCGCGAGCCTCCGTAAGCAAAGAGGGCTGCCAACCCTGTAGGCGAGCGAGTCGTCGGCCCTAAAGGCGAAGACCTTCGGCCCTCTACGGCGATTGGGCCGCCGAGGCGACCCTTCTTGCGTTCAGCGTGGTCCGGTCAATCAGCCCTTGGCAGCAGCGAACGGGTGTGCCGATGTGCCCTTTTTGGCAAGGACCTCGGCAGCAGTGGGCGAGCCCGACACTGCGCGCTGGATGGATTCGCGCACGGCCTTGTAGTTGTAGTCCTGGATCTTCTGATCGTCTTCGGCGAGCCAGTGAATGAAGACGCCTACGCAGATGAAGACGTTGTCGGCTTCGTCGGCCGGAATGGTGCCGTCCTCGACCGAATCTGCCACCGCCATCGCCACGCCGCGCTGCGCCGGGCCGAACATCTGCACCGCCTGCTTGGCGCCCTTGATCGTGACCTTGTTGAACATCACCGTCGGCGGCTTGGTCAGCAGGTTCGGCGCGACGACCGCCAGCAGCGAGGTGAAGCCGTCCTTGTTGTTGGTCAGCGCATTGGCAAAAGCCGCTTCCACGGGGCTGCCGCGCGGCCCGATGATGAGATCGATGTGGGCCACTTCGTTGCCATCGCCCACGAGCGATTCGCCCACCATCATGCGATCGATTTTTGCCATGTTTTTCATCTCCTGAATGCAGTTCTTGAAGGTCTGTCCGACACTGGCAGACTGAACCAGCGCGAAGCTCCCCGTATCACGTTCCGTGCCATCAGCACGTTCCGATTTCTGATCCGTCGCCGGCCTGACGATGCCATGTCACCGTCGTCGCGACGAGGCCGGCTGCGAACAGCCCTGCAACGGTGAGATCGGCACTGGTGCCGGGGTTGAGCCCGGCTCGCTTGAGTTCCAGATCCCAATCGGCGAAGCCCGGGTCGGCATCGATGTCCTGACCTGCCGCCGCCCACGCCTGCCAGCGCTGCGCCGATCGCATGACACTGTGTGCCACTGCCAAGCCGTGCTTGCGAACAATGTGTGAATCGGGTAGCCCGGCCAGATACCCGAGGTAGGCCCGCTGAACGGCTGCCGTCGCGCTTGGCGAAGGTGAAGCGCCCGCACCTGCCAGCGTTGACCAGAGATCCTCGGCGAGCAGCCACGGCAAACCGAGCTCGAACAGCTCGGCATAGCCGTCACGGTACTGACGGGCGATGCTGTCGCGGTCGGCGGCAAGCGCCATTGCTGCGCGCAAATCGATCGTCGGTGACGCGTTTACGTCCTGCGCCGGCACTGAACCGAGGCCGCCCGGGTGGGCGAGCGCGATGGCGCGATAGGCCGCGCTCGCGTCGCCGCAGTCCAGATCGGCCAGCACAGCCTCGATGGCGGCGCACAGCTGCGCAAGCGTGTCCGGCTGGGAACACAGCTCGACGGCGCGCGCGATTGGCGCGCACAGCAGCAGGATGCCCAGGTTGGTGTTGCAACCGGCCGCCGCCAGGCTCGCGCTGACCGCTGCTTCGATGCGCTCGCCGACCCGCGCGCCGCGTCGGCACAGCGGCCCGACAGCGGCACGGGCGCTGGCTCGAAATTGCGCCGCCTCCATGCCATGCCCGGGCGAAGCCAGGCTGACGTTGCCGGGCTTGCGCACGGCGATATCGAGTTCGCAGGCGCGCAAGAAGAGCGACTCGACCCGCTCGCTTCCGGCGAACGACACGGCACGAACATCCGATCGATTCATGCCCGGTGCTTCAGGCGCGACGCACCTGCGTCGTTCGCAAGCCCGCGGCGGCCATTACGGCCGCGAGCTTGCGGTCGAGCAGGTCGTCGACGAGGGCGCCGGCGATGTTAAAGCGGGTGACACGCTGCAGGCCCCGCCAGGCCGCGACGCCGTTGACCTCCAGCACCTGAATGCCGGCGGCGCTCGGCATCAGGTCGACGCCCGCATAGTCCATCGCCAGGGCGGCTGCGGCGCGCTCGGCGGGCTCGGCGAGTGTTGGCGTCAGCGTCGTCGGCTCGCAGCGCGCGCCCTGGGCGATGTTGTGGATCCAGTGCGTGCTGACCCTGCGCATCGCCGTGACCGCGCGCCCGCCGACGACCAGCACGCGCCAGTCGAATCCCGGCTCGCTGACCGGCGGCACGAACCGCTGCAGGTAATAGAGCGATCCGGCGGCCGTGCCGATTTCCGGCAGCGCATGGTGCGTACCGGCCACGTCCCCCACCCGTTGCAAGCCCTTGCCCTGCGAGCCGAACAGGGGCTTGAACACCAGCGCGTGGCCGGCGGCCTCTTCGCGCATCGCGATGCGCCGGGCCTCGGCCGCCGATTCGGTCACCCAGGTCGGCGGCGTGGCGATGCCGGCCGCGTGCAGCAGCAGGCTGGTCATCGACTTGTCGACGCTGCGCTCGATCGCCCGGGCGTCGTTGTAGACCGGCACGCCGAGTTCGCGCAGCGCGTGCAGCACACCCAGCCGCTTCGTCACCTGCTCGAAGCTGCCACCGGCGATGCCGCGCACCAGCGCCGCATCGGGCAGCTCGCGGCCGAAACCGGGTATGACCAGGCCGTGCCAGGCGTGGGCGGTGACGATGTGGCAATCGGCCAGATCGACGCAGCGGCCGAGCGCGCCGCGCGCCCGCAGCGCCGCCTGCAACTGGCGGGTGTGCCAGCCGGTTTCGTCGGTCATGATGGCGATGCGGATCACGCCCAGCCGGCCTCTTCGATCTTCACGGCAGGGCCGATCACGCCGCTTGCAGCCAGGCGTTCAGCAGCAATTCCATGTTCAGCGCGCCGGCATGCCAGGTGTTGCCGCTGTCGAGGTTGCTGACCCACACTTCCGCGGGCGCGAAAAGGGCGCCGTCTATTCTGTAGAAGTCGTACTCGACCTCTTTGAAGATGTCGGCGAACGAGCGGCCGTAGTCGCGTGAATTGCGTGAGGGCAGCTGCAAGGCGAGCTGTCGTGCGGCCGCGTCGTCGCCGCGCACGCTGAGGTGGACGCGCCCGCCGTACAGGATCGCGTCGTTGGTCCGTCCCATCGCGACGACACCGTCTGCGCTCGGTGCCGGCAAGGGCGCCGAGGCGACGCCTTCGACGATCCGGCCGAGCGGATAGCCGATCGAGTGCGCCTTGTGCAGCGCCACTTCGAGCACGCGGGCGACGACCTGGGTCGTGCCGGCGAGGCTGACCGTGGGCGTCAGGATCAGGGTCAGCGCCTCGGGCTGCAGGCCGCAGTCGCGCAACAGCTTGGCGACGACGATGGGTGGGGGCGGCCGGTCAACCTCGAGGACGAGGACGCCGGTATCGGCCCGGTCGCGATAGCCGAGTTCGGTGAACAAGGCTTCCCGGCCGGCGAGTGCCCGCGCCGGCCCGGAGCCGAGCGAAAAGAACTTTTTGCCGCCGGTCTCCTCCTTGGTCGCCGAAAGGCTCCAGCCGGCGTACTGGCTGGCGAGGCAGGCGAGCACCGGCTGCGAGCTGCGCACCTCGAGCCAGGTCGGCCAGCCTGCGGCCAGGCCACCGCCACCGCCACCGCTGCCGCTGCTGCCACTGCCGCTGCTGCCAACGAC
This sequence comes from uncultured Rhizobacter sp., assembly GCA_964242405.1. Classification (GTDB taxonomy): domain Bacteria; phylum Pseudomonadota; class Gammaproteobacteria; order Burkholderiales; family Burkholderiaceae_C; genus LMDS01. Next base: position 3,723 of record CAXTDH010000291.1, read on the forward strand.
GCCACCGCTATCACCGCTGCGAAGGCCGACATGGCCCAGCCCGCCCATGCAAATCTCGCCGATCAGCAGGCCGGCGGCGATGCTGCTGCGCGCCTGAATGCCGGCATCGACGATGCAGGCGCCGGTCGGGTCGCGGCTCACGAGCAGCCCGAGGGCGTCGGCCTCGGCCAGCAGCCGCTCGACCCGCGGTCGGACCAGCGAATTGACGCTGAGCGTCGAATCGGCCAGCGGTGGCGAAGCGTCGGTCATGAGATGTCTCCAGCGTTCAGTGGGTCGAGCGCGGCGAGCAACGCGTCGTGCCCCGCCGAGAGTAAAGCCTGGACGTGCTCGGCGCCATGGCCTTCGGCCGTGAGACTGCAAATCGGGTCGCCGGCCGCAAAGCAGGCGCCCGCAGAGGGCAGGTCGTGCGCATGCGGCCAATCGGCCAGGCGTTGCGCGGCGTCGGCGTCGAGCTGCAGGGCGCGCCGAGCGTAGACGATGCGGCTGCCCACGATCCGGCCGGCGGCGATGGTGGCATCGGCATCGGCATCGGCATCGGCATCGGCATCTGCGTCATCGGCGTCTGCATCTGCGTCTGCGTCATCGGCAATTGCGTCATCGTCAATATCGAAATGAGCCATCGCAGCGGCGCCCGTTGCGGCGTCGGCTGTTGCGGCGTCGGCCATTGCCGCACTGGCCATTGCCGGGTCGCCAATCCCATCGTCGGCGACTCCGATGCCCTGGCGACGATACGACGTGAACCTGCCGCGCGACGGCAACTCCGCCTGCACACAGGCGCGCAGCTGCGCGTCGATCTGGCCGCGCGGCGAGTACAGCGCCATGGTCGAGGGCGGGCGTGGGTTCACCTCGAGCACGGCGATGTCGTCACCATCCCGCATGAAATCCAGGCTGCACCAGCCCCGCAAGCCGAACTCCGCGCTGAGCAGGCGAACCGCATCTTCGACCCGCCGCGCAACACCGGCCCCGACCGTCACCGGCCCGACGCAACCGCAGTACACATATGGATGCGAGCCGAACGGCCGCACGATGAGTTCGTTGAAGCCGAGTAGAACCGCGTCCCGCCCGTTGGCGATGAAGGTCGCCGACATCGGAATGCCCGGTGCCAGCCGCTGGAAGTAGCGGCAGGTGCCTGCCGCTCCGGCCTCGGGGGCATGGTCGGCCGGAACGATGTGCCAGCCGCCGCATCCGGCCGCATCCTTCGACAACCAGCCCTGGCGATCATCCGGCGCAGACAGT
>CAXTDH010000292.1:0-4948 GCA_964242405.1 uncultured Rhizobacter sp.
GGTCTCGCCCGTGCTGTAGTGCCAGCGCGTGCCGGCGGGCACCTCGCGAGGCAGTCGCCGCATGTAGCTCACCAGCGCATCGACGCCTTCTTCCGGCCGGTGGTTGTTGAAGCGCGCCACGTCCGAATTCGGGTCTGCATAGTCTTCGCTCCACCGGACGCCCGAGGTCATGGTCAGCAGCTGGCGGATGCTGACAGCGTCGTAGGCGGACCCTTTCATCTGCGGGATGTAGGTGCTGACCTTGGCGTCCATGCTGCGGATGAAGCCGTCGCGGAGGGCAGCGCCGAGCAAGGTCGACGTGAGCGATTTGGCGACCGAGAAGCTGGTCCAGCGGCCACTGCCGTCGAAGCCGAGGCCGTAGCGCTCCAAGCGCAATTTGCCGTCGTGGACGATGAGCAGCGCGGCGCTGCGCTGGCCGGCCATGTAGGCGTCGATGTCGAGCGGCAAGTTCAGCGGCGGGCCCGGCGGCAACGGCATCGGCATGCGGCCGGCGGGCACGACATGCCAGTGGGCGAGCACGGGCAACCGATCGAGGGCGCGGAACCCGGCATCACGTTGCGGCTGGCTCCAGAACAGCAGGTCGCGGTTGCTCGGCAATGTCGCGAGCAGCCCGCGGGCCTCCTTGTCGAGGCTGAACCAGCCCACGACAGCGGCCACCCCGACAGCGGCCAGCAGCCCCAACGCGACTTTTTTGACTTTCATGGGGATTGGCGGAAAAAAGGGGTGACGATAGGGCGAACGGGCCCGAGCTGAGGGCGGAGGCGATTCAGGCGGCAGCGAACTGCCAGGCAGTCGTCGCCTGGCGCAATCGCTGCGACAGGTGGCGGGCGATGTTCGTCATCACCTGCAGCACCAGCGCCGGGTCGTCGCGGGCAAGCCCGGCCAGCGCGTCGCTGGTCAGTGCGTAGACGACCGATGGCGTGTCGGCCACCGCGTCGGCGCTGCGCCCGCCGCCGTCGAGGAAGGCCGTTTCGCCGAAGATCAGGCCGGCCGAGAAACTGAGGAAGCGCTGCCGGCCGCGGCGCTGCGCCATGCGCCCGCTCGACATGCTCATCGAACCCTCGGTCAGCACGTACAGGCCGTCGGCGACATCGCCTTCGCGGAACAGCAGCTCGCCGGTGGCGAGCGTCCGGCGCTGCAGCGAACTGCGCAGGCGGTCGCGCTGAACGTCGGAGAGTGAATCGAAGAGCGCACAGTCGTCGAGCGCGACCGCTGCGTCGGCCAAGCCGCCGCCGGCGGCTTGCAACTGCGCCCGTTCGGCCCATTCCACGGCTTGGTCGGCGTCGTCGAACGCGGTGATGGCGTCGTCAGCCGCGGCGACGTTGTCGTCGAACGCCGTGACCCCGCCCTCGGACCTGAACGGCACGCCGAAGCCGCGCAAGACGTCGCTGCTGCCGTGCGCACCGGTGCCCCCGGCCAGCAGCAGGCGACGGCCCACGCGCGCCAGCCGGGCGGCCGTGTGCGTGAGGCCGACGGCTGCAGAGGCGTCGATGGTGACGATACGCCGGATGTCGAGCACGACATAGCGCACGCCCTCGCCCAGCCGTTCGGCTTCCTGGGCGAGCTGATCGGCGTTGCCGAAGAACAGCGCACCTTCGATCTCGAGCACCAGAATGCCGGCGCGCAGTGGGCGAAGCACGGCCTCCTGCGCGGGCGGATAGAGCCGGCGCGAAGGCCGCTCGGCGGCGCTGTACCGCGCCCGGACCAGCGACCGGTTCATCGCCCGGATGAACAGCACCAGTGAAAGCGCGACGCCGACCGCGACGCCGGTCAGCAGCCCGCGCCAGACGGTCAATGTGCAGACGGCCGCGACGAGCGCGAGGTTCTGCCACACCTGCGGCGTGCGATCGCCGCGCGCAGCTTGCACCAGCAGGCGCCGGCTCCAGGCGTCGATGGTGCCCCACGCCACCACCAGCATCAGGCCGCTGAGCACCGCCAGCGGCACGTGCTCGATCAGCGGGCGGCCGAACGCATACAGGGCGGCCGTGCCCACGGCGCACGCGATGAAGGCGCCGCGCCCATGGCCGCCGGCAGCGCGCACCGCCAGCGCCCGCGCCCGCCAGAAAACGAGCGGCAGGCCGCCGAGCAGCCCCGACACGACATTGGCGCAGCCGAACGCGAACAGCGCCCGGTTCGGGTCGTGCCGCTCGAACACGGCACGGTCGACGGCAATGGCGGTCAACACCGTATCGAGCGAGCCGACGATCGCCATCAACAGCGCGGTCAATCCGAGTTGCGGCGCATGGCGGATGAACGCGGCAACAATTCCGGCATCGACACCGCCGAACGGCCAACCGCCCGCGAAACCGGGCAGCGTCGCCGGCAGCCCACCCGTCACCGAGCCCAGCCACAGGGAAGGCCACAGCCCGTGCAGTCCGACGAACGACAGGCCACCGACCATCAACCCGATCAACACACCCGGCGCGCGCGGAAGCCGCCGGGCGACTGTCCATGCAACCGCGGCGGTCGACAGGCCCAGCAGCAGCGGGCCCAGCGCCTCGAGGCTAGGTCCTGCCGCACCAGCCTCGCCGCGGCGGAGCCACAAATGGCCCAGCTGGCCCGCGGCCATCAACACCGCGACGCCGTTCATGAAGCCGGCCAGCACCGGGTGGGGCACGAATGCGGCCAGGCGACCGATGCGCAACGCCGCGAACAACCACTGCAGCACGCCCATCGCCACCACGCTCGATCCGGCGAGCGCCGCGATCGCCGGCAGCCCGCGGGCAGCGACCTGCGGGTCGGCGACGAGGTCGGCGACAGCGCCGGCGAAGATCAGCACGGTGGCCGATCCGAGCCCCGCGGACGGCAGCGCGCTGCTGCGGAGCAGTGCCACGACGAGCCCGCCCGCCGCGACGGCCGTGCAGGCCGCGGCGATGCCCGACTGCACGGCGCTGCTGCCGAGCGGCGCATAGGCGAGCAGGCTGACCGTCAACCAACCGGCGAGCGTGACGCAGGCGGCCACGCAACCGGCGAACCACTCGCGTGCCAGGCGCTGGATGACGAGTGGCCACACGACGGTTCCTCGGCGTGGCGTTGCCCGGCCGCCTTCGACAGACGCGGCGGCCATGACGGCCTGCGGTGGCGTGCGGGTGCTGCTCATGCTGCTGGCGGTGCGGGCATCGTTCGGCACGGGGCGGGCTCCTTTTCGTTGCCTTGCAGGATCGGTGACCGGCGGTCGAGGGGGCGACGAAGCGCATTCTCCGGCTCGTCGCGAGTCTTTGCGTCCACAGCGCCTGCTGCGCAGCGGCTGCCGGCAGGCGCATGACGGCGACCAGCCACACGGCGTGCCTGGCCGCCGAGCAAGCCGAGACCGTGCCCGACACCTGGCGCCGCCATCTTCGATGTGTCGACCCCCTGGCCGACGCCACCGCCGCCGCTGCGCCTGGCGCGTGCCGCTCGCCCGTGACCTCTCACGCGCTCTGATCGGCGACCCGCTGGCCGACGCGCTCGGTTATCCGCCACTCGGCCGCTTCGCCTGGTTGCACCCGGCCGCGCGGCCGATCGTCACGGCCGCGGACCTGGTATTGCGCGCCGTGCCGTCCGGTCGGGCCTGGGCCAGCCGACAGGGCGCGGCGCTCTGGGACCGCATCATCTCGGATATTCTTTCCGGCATGCGCCCCGACTACCGTGCGCCGACGGCACTCGTGCCGAGACGGCGGGCTCGCCCGAAAGCAGGCCGTCCATGACACCGATGCCGTCCCCGCGCCCGCTCGAAATGCTGACCGCGGCCGACTGGGCGCTGCTCGAGCCGCGCATGCGGCGACTGGCCTGCCGGCGCGGCGAGGTGCTGCTGCGCGAAGGGGTGCGCCGGCGTGCGTTGGTCGTCGTGCGCAGCGTCATGACCCACCTGGCGCAGGGCCATCCGGACCAGCCGTCGATGGTCCACCTGCTCGACTGGCCGGCGAACCACCGCAGCGGCTCGGCGCTGCGGGCACTGTTCGGCCAATCGGCCTTCGCCGGCCGGCCGCTGGACCTGCAGCTCGACGCGGCGCAGGCGAGCTGGCTCGCCCAGGGCACGAAGCCCGTCTGACGGCGCGACCCGGCGGTGGAGGTGACCGTGGCCGACGAACGCGCGCAGCTCGAAGCCACCATCGCCGCGCTCGAGGCGCAGCGCGCCTTGCTCGGTGACGCGGTGCTCGAGGTCGCGCTCGCGCCATTGCGGGCCCGCCTGGCCGCGATGTCTTCGCCGGTCGGGCCTTCCGCGCCGACCGCGGCGACCTCGCATCTCGCCGCGACGGCCCCGACCGCGGCGCCGGTGCAGGCGCTGCGCCAGGTGACGATCCTGTTCCTCGACATCGTCGGCTCGACCGCGCTCGGCCAGCGGCTGGACCCGGAGGACATCCATGCGCTGATCGATGGCACGCTCGTGCGCTGCACCGACATCGTCCAGGCGCACGGTGGCAAGGTGCTGCAGTACGCCGGCGACAACCTGCTGGCGGTGTTCGGCGCCGAGGCCGCCCATGAGGACGACGCCGAGCGCGCCGTGCACGCCGGGCTGGCGCTGCTGGACGAAGGCCGCCGCCAGGGCGACGCCGTGAAGCGCCTGCACGGTCATGACGGCTTCGACCTGCGGGTCGGCCTGCACACCGGCAGCGTGCTGCTCGGCGGCGGCGTCGACGCCGAGGGCAGCATCCGCGGCGGCGCGGTCAACATGGCCGCCCGCATGGAGCAGACGGCGCCGCCGGGCGGGCTGCGCATCAGCCAGGACACCTGGCGCCAGGTGCGCGGGCGCTTCGACATGACGCCGCAACCGCCGCTGCAGGTCAAGGGCGTCGAGGCGCCGGTCGCGACCTATCTGGTGCACCGGGCGAGCCGACGCGCGTTCGCGCCGCCCGAGGATGCAGTCGCGTCTTTTGCGGACGGCGTCGCGTCGGACGCCGACGGGCTGTTCGACTCGTCGGACGGCGCCGGCAGGGCGCGCGGCGCGGGCGGCGTGGACGGCGTGGAC
>CAXTDH010000293.1:0-4937 GCA_964242405.1 uncultured Rhizobacter sp.
CGGTGCCAGCAACCGCGACATGGCACGCTGCCTCGGCATCGACATCCGCCGGCTCTACAGGATCGTGTTCGCCGCCGGCGTGGCGCTGGCGGCACTCGCCGGCATGATCGCCGCGCCGATGTCGTCGGTGTACCCGGGGATGGGCGGCAGCGTGCTGATCGTCTGCTTCGTGGTCGTCGTCATCGGCGGCATCGGTTCAATCACCGGTGCGCTGATCGCCTCGCTGCTGGTCGGCTTCGTCGACACCTTCGGCAAGCTGCTGTTCGCCGGCCTTTCCGGCATGGGCATCTACGTGCTGATGGCGATCGTGCTGATCTGGCGGCCGCAGGGCTTGATGGGTCGCAGCGCCCGATGACGGCTCTCGGCCGCTTCCTGCCGTTGTTCTGTGCGGTGCTGCTGGCGATCTTCGGCCCGGCGCTCGGGCCGTATGCCACCGATTTGATCGTCAAGATGATGATCCTGTCGATCTTCGCGCTCAGCTTGCAACTGCTGGTCGGCATGACCGGCCTCGTGAGCCTCGGCCACGCGGCGTTCTACGGCATCGGCGCCTATGCGACCGTGCTCGGTTCGGGCGCCGAGGGCGGCCACGTCGCTTGGCTGGTGCCGCTGGCGGTCGGCTCGGCGGCGGCTGCCGCGCTGCTGGTCGGTGCGCTCAGCCTGCGCACCCGCGGCGTCTACTTCATCATGGTGACGCTCGCGTTCGCGCAAATGGCCTTCTTCATCTTCCATGACAGCCCGGTCGGCGGCGGCAGCGACGGCATCTACCTCTACGTCCGTCCTGTTCTCGGGCCCTTCGACCTGGAGAACCGCCGCGTGATGTTCTACGCCGTGCTGGCGGCGCTGGTCGGCACCTACGGCCTGCTCGCGTTGATCCGGCGCTCGCGCTTCGGTGCGGCGCTCGCCGGCATCCGCGTCAACGAACAGCGGATGCGCGCGGCCGGGTTTCCGGTCTACGCCTACCAGCTCGCCGCCTTCGTGCTCGCCGGCGGCCTGGCCGGGCTCGCCGGCTTCCTGCTCGCCGCCCGCGACGGCGTCGTCAACCCGGAGCTGCTCGCCTGGCACAGCTCCGGCGAGGTGCTGCTGATGGTGATCCTCGGCGGCCTCGGCCATCTGCGCGGTGCGGTCGTCGGCGCGGTGGCGTTCACGCTGCTGAAGGAGTTGCTCTCGAGCGAGGCGCTGGTCGGGTCGTTCCTCGCGAGCCACTGGCAGCTGACGCTCGGGCTGGCGATCATCGCCCTGGTCGCGGGGCTGCCCAAGGGCATCGTCGGCATCACGGCGAGGCGGCGGCCAGGCCAGCGGTCAGTGCCGAGCCCGGCAGCGTGAGCGCCCTGTTGACCGTGACCGGCCTGGGTCGCCGCTTCGGCGGTTTGCGGGCGGTCGATGCCGTGTCGCTCGAGCTGCATGCCGGCGAGCTGCATGCCGTCATCGGCACCAACGGCGCCGGCAAGTCGACGCTCATCAACCTGCTGTCCGGCGAGATCGCACCGTCGTCGGGGCGAATCACGCTGGAAGGCGTCGACATCACGGCGCGGCCTCAGTGGCGCCGGGCCCGTGACGGCATCGGCCGCAGCTACCAGCGGACAACGATTTTTGCGGACTTCACCGTGCAGGAAAACTGCCGGCTGTCGGCCCAGTCGGCCGTTGCGCGGCCCTGGGCGATCTGGCAATCGGCGCAGCGCTGCGATGCGAGCAACGCTGCTGCCCGCGAGGCGCTCGATGCGGCCGGCCTGGCGGCCGACGCCTCGCGCGTCGCTGGCACGCTGAGCCACGGCGCCAAGCGCCAGCTCGAAGTCGCGATGTGCCTGGCGACTCGCCCACGGGTGCTGCTGCTCGACGAACCGCTCGCCGGCATGGGGGCAGAGGAAACCGAACGCATGCTGTCCCTCTTGAGCGCGCTCAAGGCCTCGCATGCGATCCTGCTGGTGGAGCACGACATGGATGCGGTGTTTCGCATCGCCGACCGGATCACCGTGATGGTCGACGGCTCGGTGATCGCGAGCGGCGCCCCGGCCGCCATCCGGGCCGACCCGGCGGTGCGCAGCGCCTACCTCGGCGAGGGCCACTGACTTGAGGCGCACTGCATGGCGTCGGGGGAGCTTGTCGACCTTCTCACCGCTGTTGTCATGGCCCGAACGTGATGATCGGGGCGATCGGGGTGATTACGGCGATTACGGCGGGCACGGCGATAGTGGCGAGCACGGCGATCGGGGCGAGCACGGCGATCGGGGCGAGCAAAGGTGGGTGCGCGCAGGCTGCGGCGCGCGACTGAGGCGGTTGCCGCTGGCGCGTCAACTGCCCTCCGGTGCTCGGGCTCGTGGCCTGTCGCCCAAACTCTCTACGCTCACTTCGTTCGCTGCGTTCAAACATGGGCGACCAGTCAGTCAACGAGCGCGCTGCGCGCGTGGCCACAAGCCCTCCGCTCCTCGGCGCCTCACACGCGCGCCGCAACCTGCCCGCACCCGCCTTTGCAGTCACCACCGTGGCGGTGCTTGCACAGGACACCACCACCTCGGCGGGCACCGTGGCGGCGCTGCAGGGCACACCATCCCGCGTGCCACAACAGCGGCGGCGCTGGCGCTGAACGCCACCGCCCGCGCCACCGGCGCCGCGGCTCGTGCCAGCAATGCCCGCAGTTCTCGGAGTCGCGGCAGGTGCTGCCCGGCGGAAGCGATTTCGGCGGCGACGAGCAGCGCAGCGGCGGGGTCGGCGCGTGCGCAGCACACGCTTCGTCATGCGTCGCAGAGGACGCACATCGCGATAGGCCCCTGACATGACCGCCATCGTCGACCACGCCCTGCTCGCCGCCGAAGGCGTGCACACCTACTACGGCGACAGCCACATCCTGCGTGGCGTCGAGATCGCCCTTCCGGCCGGAACGTCCTTCGGCCTGCTGGGCCGCAACGGCATGGGCAAGACGACGCTGATCCGGACGCTGATGGGCTACCTCCGGCCGGCCGCCGGCCGGGTGCTGCAGGGCGGCGTGGAAGTGACCGGCCGGCCGCCGGAAGCCATGGCCCGGCGCGGCATCGGCTATGTGCCCGAGGGCCGCGGCATCTTCCCGAACCTGTCGGTGCGGGAAAACCTAGTCATGACCGCCCGCCCCGGCATCGACGGCCGGCGCGACTGGACCTTCGACCGCGTCATCGCGACCTTTCCGCGGCTCGCCGAACGGCTGGCGCACGGCGGCCAGCAGCTCTCGGGCGGCGAGCAGCAGATGCTCGCGATCGGCCGTGCGCTCCTGACCAATCCGCGTCTCCTGATCCTCGACGAGGCGACCGAAGGCCTCGCGCCGCTGGTGGTGGCGGAGATCTGGCGCGTCGTCGCCACGATCCGGGAGACGGGCATCGCGACCCTGATCGTCGACCGCGACTGGCGCCGGGTGCTCGCCCAGACCGATAGGGCGGTGGTGCTCGAGAAGGGCCGTATCGCGCTCTCGGGCGAGTCAAAGGCGCTCGCGGCAGCTCCGGAGCGGCTGCACGCCCTTCTCGGGGTGTGAGGACGGGGTCGGCGCTGCGCTGCTCGCGTCTAGACCCGTGACCTCGGTCGGCCGCTCCGCCGGTCCGCGCGATCGAGGCGGGCGGGTCGGCCGTCAGCTCGAGCGGCGCACTTCACACGAGAAGCAGCCCTGCTTCGCATTGTGGAGATGGAGGTAGGCGACCTCGCGGCGCGCGAATTGTCGCTCGCACGCCGCGGCGACATCGCTCCCTCCGCACACCAGGGCGTCGATCATGAAGTGCGCTTCGTCGTAGGCGCGCATCGAGATGAGGCGGCTCGTCACGTACGCCGGCACCTCGCCAGGCGCGAGCATCCGCTGGCGCGCATGCCGGCGCACGAAGATCGCTCCCGACGATCGGTAGGGCGACGCCGCCGGCTGGTGCTCATGGGAGAGCAGCAACAGCTCGTCGCCGACCTCGGCATCCTGCAGGCTGACACGGCACGGAAAGCCCGGGTGCTCGGTGGCGATACGACGGGCCATGCCCCGGGCCCGGAGCGCCTGGTCGTCGAGCAAGAACAGCGGGTCGAATGGTCGATGATCGAGCGCGACCAGGCGAAAGGTGGGAGTGGCAGGCGGCATGGGCGATGTCCGGAGTCGAGGAGGCCGCCATGATCACGGAACGCCGCGCCGCCTGCTCGCCGTTTTCGGACCTGCCCTTCAGCGGCAGGAGAGCTACGCCGACATGTGGAGCTTCATGCTCTGGCAGTTCGGCGACGCGCGGTTCCAGCCGGCGAAGTGAGCGGCGCCGGCGGCGCGATCCGGTCCAGCGCCATGGCTCACGCTTCGAACAGATCGCCGGCCACCGGCCGCGGCGGCAGCACGCCCAGATGCCGATAGGCGGCCGCCGTCGCGATCCGGCCGCGCGGCGTGCGCTGCAGATAACCCTGCTGGATGAGGTAGGGCTCGATGACGTCCTCGATTGTGTCGCGCTCCTCGCCGATCGCCGCGGCGACGTTGTCGAGCCCGACCGGGCCGCCGTCGAAGCGGTGGACGACCGCCTCGAGCAGCTTCCTGTCCATCACGTCCAGGCCCATATGGTCGACGTCGAGCATCTTCAGCGCCTCATCGGCGAGCGACTTGACGATCCGGCCGTCACCCCGCACGTCGGCGAAATCGCGCACCCGGCGCAGCAGCCGGTTGGCGATCCGCGGCGTGCCGCGCGAGCGCCGGGCGATCTCGAAGGCGCCCTCGGCGTCGGTCGGCACCTTCAGCAAGCCGGCCGAGCGGTGGACGATGCGGGCCAGCTCCTGCGGCGTGTAGAACTCGAGCCGCGCGACGATGCCGAAGCGGTCGCGCAGCGGGTTGGTCAGCATGCCGGCGCGGGTGGTCGCGCCGATCAGCGTGAAGGGTTGCAGATCGAGCTTGATCGATCGCGCGGCCGGGCCTTCGCCGATCATGATGTCGATCTGGTAGTCCTCGAGCGCCGGGTAGAGGATCTCCT
>CAXTDH010000294.1:0-4937 GCA_964242405.1 uncultured Rhizobacter sp.
ATCTGGACCAGATCTGCGCCCGCCGCCAACTTCTCGAGCGCGTCGGCCGCCGACATCACGCCGCCGACGCCGATGATCGGGTAGTCGGCGCCGAGCGCCTGGCGCAGCTGCGAAATCACCCGGTTGGCCATCCGTCGAACCGGCGCGCCCGAAAGCCCCCCGGCTTCGCTGCCGTGCACCATGCCGGCCACCGCATCCCGCGAGACCGTGGTGTTGGTCGCGATGATGCCGTCGATCCCGTGGCGCCGGCAGGCCGCCGCGAGCGCCTGTACTTGCGACTCCTCCAGATCGGGCGCAATCTTGACGAAGATCGGCACCTGGCGGCCGTGGACGTCGGCGAGCCGCGCCTTTCGTTCCTGCAGTGCGGCCAGGAGCGAATCGAGTGCATCGTCGCCTTGAAGGGCTCGCAGATCGCGGGTATTCGGGCTGGAGATGTTGACGGCGACATAGTCGGCATGTGGGTACACGCCCTCCAGGCAGGCCAGATAGTCGTCTGCCGCCCGCTCGATCGGCGTGGCCGCGTTCTTGCCGATGTTCAGGCCGAGGATGCCGCCCCGATGCCGGAACCTCGACCGCCGGACGTTGGCGACGAAAGCCTCGAGCCCCTGGTTGTTGAAGCCGAGCCGGTTGATCAGCGCACCGGCGCCGGGCAGACGGAAGATCCGCGGCCGCGGGTTGCCGGGCTGCGGCTTCGGCGTCACGGTGCCCACCTCGATGAAGCCGAAGCCGAAGGCCGCCAGGCCGTCGATGCAGCGGCCGTTCTTGTCCAGGCCGGCCGCGAGACCGACGCGGTTGGGAAACGTCAGGCCGGCGAGCTGCACCGGATCCGCGACCCGCGGCACCGCCCACAAGCACCGCAGCGGCGTGTCCTGCAGCCGTTCGATCGCCCCGAGCGTCAACTCGTGTGCCTGCTCGGGATCGAGGCCGAACAGGAAGGGGCGAGCGAGGGCATATGGCAACATCGGCATGCGCGGATTGTCTCAGCGGCCAAAGGCGGCTCGGCAACCTGAACCACTCCCACTTCGAGGCCAGAACAATGACCGTGAACGAACCGGCGCCGGGCGAGGCGCCACCGAACGCTCGACTGGAACGCGACACCTTCGGCGATATCGCGGTGCCCGACACGGCACTCTGGGGCGCGCAGACGCAACGCTCGCTGCACCACTTCGCGATCTCGACCGAGCGGATGCCCCGGGAGTTGCTAATGGCGCTCGCGCTCGTCAAGCGCAGCGCCGCGGTCGTCAACCGGGCGCTGAAGACGCTGGATGCAGCCAAGGCCGACGCCATCGTCGCCGCGGCCGACGAGGTGCTGGCCGGCGCCCACGACGACCAGTTCCCGCTCTCGGTCTGGCAGACGGGCTCGGGCACGCAGAGCAACATGAACATGAACGAGGTGCTGGCCAACCGCGCCTCGGTGCTGCTCGGCGGCGTGGTGGGCGAGGGCCGCCGCGTGCACCCGAACGACGACGTGAACCGCGGCCAGTCGTCCAACGACGTCTTCCCGACCGCCATGAGCGTCGCGGCGCTGCAGGCGCTCGACCAGCGCTTGTTGCCCGCGCTCACCACCTTGCGGACGACGCTCGCGGAAAAGTCCGCCGCCTTTGCCGACGTCGTCAAGATCGGCCGCACCCATCTCCAGGACGCGACCCCGCTGACGCTCGGCCAGGAGATCTCTGGCTGGGTCGCCCAGCTCGACCACGGCCTGCGCCACCTGGCCTCGACGCGCGACCATCTGGCGGAGCTGGCGCTCGGCGGCACGGCGGTCGGCACCGGCTTGAACGCCCATCCGGAGTTCGGCACCCGGGTCGCGGCGGAACTGGCGCACGCGACCGGCCTCGCCTTCGAATCGGCGCCGAACAAGTTCGAAGCCCTGGCGGCGCACGACGCGATGGTGTTCGCGCACGGCGGCCTGAAGACGGTCGCCGCCTCGCTGATGAAGATCGCCAACGACGTCCGCTGGCTGGCCTCCGGCCCGCGTTCCGGCCTGGGTGAGATCACGATCCCCGAGAACGAGCCCGGCAGCTCGATCATGCCGGGCAAGGTCAACCCGACCCAGTGCGAGGCGCTGACGATGCTCGCCGCCCAGGTGATGGGCAACGATGTGGCGGTCAACATCGGCGGCGCCTCCGGCAACTTCGAGTTGAACGTCTTCAAGCCGCTCATCATCCACAACCTGCTGCAGAGCATGCGGCTGCTGGCCGACGGCGCGCTCAGCTTCGCGGAGCACTGCGCCCGCGGCATCGAGGCCGACCGCGACCGCATCGCCGACCTGGTGCAGCGCTCGCTGATGCTGGTGACCGCGCTGAACCCGCACATCGGCTACGACAAGTCGGCAGCCATCGCCAAGCGGGCCCACAAGGAGGGCAGCAGCCTGCGCGAAGCGGCGCTCGCCTCGGGCTGGCTCACCGGCGAGCAGTTCGATCAGTGGGTCCGGCCGCAGGATATGGTCGGCCCGAGCCGGGCATGACGGCCGCCATGGCGAACGACAGCCCGCAGGACGCGCTGAAGACGCTGGTCGCCCGGGCGGCGCTCGGCCAGGTGGTGCCGGGCAGCATCGTCGGCGTCGGCACCGGCTCGACGGTCGACAGGTTCATCGACGCCCTGGCAACGATCAAGGCCGACATCCGCGGCGCCGTCTCCAGCAGCGAACGCAGCAGCCAGCGGCTCCGGTCGCTGGGGATCGAGGTCTTCGACTGCAACGACGTCGACGGCATCCCGGTCTACATCGACGGCGCCGACGAGATCGATGCCCGCGGCTGCATGATTAAGGGCGGCGGCGCAGCCTTGACGCGCGAGAAGATCGTGGCCGACATCGCCGAGCGTTTCGTCTGCATCTGCGATGAGTCCAAGCGGGTGGCGACGCTCGGCCGCTTCCCCTTGCCGGTAGAGGTCATCTCCATGGCGACCGGGCAGGTGCTGCGACGCCTGCAGGCGCTCGGCGGCCGTCCGGTGTTGCGCGACGGCGTGCTGACCGACAACGGCTGCCCGATCATCGATGTCCACGGCCTGACGATCGGCGACCCGGAGGTGCTCGAGACCGAGATCAACCAATGGCCGGGTGTCGTCTGCGTCGGCATCTTCGCCCGCCACCGCGCCGACCTCTGCCTGCTCGGCACGGCGCAAGGCGTGCAGACGCTGGCGTTCTGATCAGGAGCGAATCGGGCCGCAAAAGCGCGTAACCTCAAGGTTTGTCGAAATCGACGCTCAAGAGGACCCGCGCCCATGGCCAAACCCAACTATTCGTTCGAGAAACGTCAGCGTGAGCTGGCCAAGAAAAAGAAGAAAGAAGAAAAGCTCAAGGACAAAGCCGGACGCAAAGTGGGTGAACCGGAGCAGGACGAAAACCCGGGCGGGGGCAACGCCGCAGCGAGCCCGCCGGTGGAGGGTCAGCCGACGACCTGATCGGCCGGCGCGCCGCGCGGCTCCGGTCCGCCGCCCCGCTGCCGGTCACGAAGCTGGCGGCGCAACGCTCTCGAAAGAAAGCGCGCGGGATCGATGGCGGCCAGCAAGCTCGTTTCGAGTGGTGACGGCGAGCCGCTGATTTCAGCGGCGAGCACCTGCGCGCAAAGCGCGGACCAGGTGATGCCCCGTGACCCGAGGGCGCTGAACAGGTAGAGGCCCGGTTCACGGGCGATGAACCTGCCGGCGTCGCGACCCGGGCCGACGCTCACTGCGGTCGTCGCATCGGCGGACGGTGACGGCGGGCACGGCGACGGCGGGGACGGCGTAGGCAAGGACATCCACGGCAAGGACAACGACGGCACGGCGCCAACCAGCGGCAGGCGGTCGGCAGCCGACCAGCGCCAGGCGGTTCGGCCCGTCAGCGACGCCGATCGGAGACCGTCCAGCGACAGCCCGGTCAGGCGGCCGAGCTGGGCGATGTTGTGCAGATGATCTGCTGGGCGGACATCGGCGTCGCCGTCATCCGGCTGGCTCGTCGCGCCGAACAACAGATGTCCGGCGTGCACGGGGATCAGGTAGCCGGCACCGGCCATCGGCATCCGGCAGGCGGCCAGCGCTTCGAGCGATGCGGGCGATGACGGCGATGCCGGTGATACGTTTGGCCACAAGCTGATCTGCCCGCGGGTCGATCGCCACTCCAGCTGGAGTGCAGATGCAGCAGCGTCGCCCAACAGCCGCCGCGCCTCTCCGGCGTTGGCGAGCACCGCCACCTCTGCTTCGTCGATCACCGTGCCCGCCGCGTCCAGGGCTTGCCAGACTCCGCCGGCGGGGCGCAACGATCGCACCTCGACCCCGGTTCGCAGCGCGACCCGACCCCCGGCGCGCTCGATGAACGACCTCGCCAGGCCGGCAGGGTCGACCCATCCGCCGGACGGGTAGTACCAGGCCGGCCATCCGGGCGACAGGCCGCAGAGGGCCGGCAGATCGACGGCAGACCGGGCCTGCACGTACTCAGCCGGGAGTCCGAGTCTGGCCAGGAGCGCTTCCATTTCCCCCAAAGACAGCGCCGTCTCGAGCCGCAACAGGCCGTCGGCCGAGCCGGCGACACCGTGATGGCCAATGGCGGTGACGACCGCCGACCGCACCTCGAGCGCCGCCGCGCGCAGCAGCCGGGCGTGTACGCCGTCCTGCGGGTTGACGATGCCGTGGAACAGGCCGGCCGGGTTGCCGGACGCCTCGCCCGCGATTGCCGAGCGCCGCTCGATCAAGGTACTGCGCCAGCCGCGCTCGGACAGTGCCCAGGCGGTTGCACAGCCCGCGAGGCCGGCGCCGATGATGAGCGCCCGGCGCTCGGCCGGTGCGGCCGCGAGACCGTGGCGGCTTCGGGGCGCGACGCGCTGCCGCGGCGTGAACCGCGGCGCATAGCGGGCGAGGAGTATGTCGCGCTTGCCGCCGGTGCCGGGGGCCAGGCGCACCTCGAAGCCGGCCGTCGTCAATCCGGCGCGAACGGCGCTCGCCGCCGTCCAGGTGGCGAG
>CAXTDH010000295.1:0-2825 GCA_964242405.1 uncultured Rhizobacter sp.
GATGCACTGGCCGCTGCCGTCGAGGCCGGTCGGAAAGTCGTAGAGCTTGGCGAGGGCGGTCGGGGTGAAGGAGGTGTTGTCGGCGGCTGCGGGGGCGAATTCGCCCTGGCTTCCGTGCCAGACCTGGAAGTGCGGCGTCGCCTGCGGGCGGTTGTCGAGGCCGAAGACACCTTCGACGACAGCGCCCAGTTCGGCCGGGACCGAGATCGTCCCGGTGCGGCCGCGGTAGATGCCGCCGTCGTGTTCGTACAGCTGCAGGTCGACGCCGAAGGCGCTGTTCATGTCCGCGGCCTTGCCCGACAGGACGACGCTGAGCCGAGCGGCGTCGGTCTCGACCACCGCCAGGCCGTGGCCGGCTGCAAACGCGACGACCCGCGCGATGTCGGCCGGATCCGCCCCATGCTGCTCGGCGAACTGCTCGCGCGTCAGGTACTGGCGCTGCGCCGGAGCCTTGTCGGCGACGCTGGCGCGGAAGGTCGCGTCGGCGAGCGGCGCCCTTGGCCGCAGGCGAAGCGTGACTTCGATGCGTTCGTCGGAATGCACCGGGCCAGCGGCGACGGCACCGGGCAACGGCCGACGTTCACTGCCGGCAATGACATGGCGGGGGGAGGTGGTGGTGTTCATGAAGATCCTCGTGACGGGTTCGTCGGCCCGGCGTTTGCGTTCAGCTCGGGTCACCGGTGACGCAAGTGTCGCGCCGGGCTCGATGGTAGGTTCCGGCGCGCTGGATCGGGGCCAACGAAGGTCACGACCGGGTTCGGCAGGGCGTTCGGATGTCAGCGCCGTGTGCCGCGTCGGCAGCCCGGTCGCTCAGCCGTCCAGGACCTCGAGCGCCCGGTCCATCCCGCCTTCGACAATGGCGAGCATCGCCTGTTCGCGAACTGCCGGCTTGGCGTGGTAGGCGATGCTCAAGCCGGCCTCGCGCATCATCGGCAAGTCGTTCGCGCCGTCGCCGACGGCAATGGCCTGCGCCGGGGCGATGCCCATCAGATCGCAGACCTCGAGCAGCACCCGGCGCTTCTCCGTGCCGTCGACGACGCTGCCCCAGGGCTGCTCGACCAGACGACCGGTCAGCGCACCGTCCTGGGTTTCGAGCACGTTCGCACGGCCGAAGTCGATGCCCAGGCGCTCGCGTACCCGGTCGCTGAAGAAGGTGAAGCCGCCGGAGACCAGCAGCGTCTTCAAGCCGGCATCGCGGCAGGCCTGCACGAAGCGCTCGACGCCCGGGTTGAGCTGCAGTCGATGGTCGTAGACCTCCTGCAGCGCCGCGACCGGTACGCCGCGCAGCAGGTCGAGGCGGCGCCGCAAGCTTTCGGCGAAGTCGGTGATCTCGCCGCGCATCGCCGCTTCGGTGATCGCCGCCACTTCGGCCTTTTTGCCGACCGCGTCGGCGATCTCGTCGATGCACTCGATCGAGATCAGCGTCGAATCCATGTCGAAGGCGGCGAGGCGGTAGTCGGCCAGGCGCAGCGGTGGGGCGAAGCCGCGGATGAGCAGGGCGGCCGCGTCGACGAGGCGCTCGGAGGCTTGGGCGAATCGGGCCGTCGCGTGGCCCTTGTCTGCGGCATTCGGAAACGGCGGTGTAGCGGGCTCGGAGTCGTGGGGGAAGGTCATCTCGGGCGTCGCAATTCGGGTGGTCCATGACCATAGCCCAAACATCTGGCGCGAGGAGATGCGCATCGGCGTTGGCGGCGCGAGCGGCGTTCGCTGCCGCCATCGCCGCTGTCGTTTCGAAGGCGTTGCCGCGAAGGCTGCGCCTGGCGCATCCCTAGGATTTGGGATACAGCGCCGGACAAGCTGTGCCTAGATTTGCCTCCTGCCCGGCGCGCCGCCCTCCCCGGACGCATGGTCGATCCGACACGCCCCCCGCGAGACTTCCTTCGAGGCCCACCACCATGTTCAATCGCGCACTCCGTTCCTGTCTCAACGTCTCGAGCGTTCGCCACGCACCGTTGATTCGTCATGCACGTTGCATCGCGACCGCGGGCTTCGCCCTCGCCGCTGCGGGCTCCGCATTCGCGAACGACCCGGTGTGCGGCTCGCTGCCCAATCACGCGGCCTTGCGCGCCGCGCTGATCAGCGCCGTCACCGTCGAAACCAGCGGCTTGAAGCTCAACATGTGGGGCACCATCGTCAACCGAGACGGCGTCGTCTGCGCGGTCGCGTTTTCCGGCAACGACCGGGGCGCGCAGTGGCCTGCGAGCCGGGTCATCTCGGCGCAAAAGGCGAACACCGCGAACTCGCTCAGCCTCGATGCGAGTTCTCTCGCGAATGGCCACGGCGCCGCGCTGGCGCTGTCGACGGCCAATCTCTACTCGGCGGTGCAGCCCGGGGGCAGCCTGTTCGGGCTGCAGTTCAGCAACCCGGTCGACCCCGCCGTCGCCTACGACGGTCAGCCGCGCAACTACGGCACCGCCAACGATCCGATGGTCGGGCGGCGCATCGGCGGCGTCAATGTGTTCGGCGGCGGGCTGGCGCTCTATGGCCCGGGCAAGACGGTCGAGGGCGGCGTCGGCGTGAGCGGCGACACCTCGTGCGAAGACCACCGCATCGGCTGGCGGGTGCGCAAGCTGCTGGGGCTCGACCACCTTGCCGGTGTCGGCGGCGTGTCGGGCGATGCGACGCACCCCGACAACATGATCTTCCTCGCCGCCGGCGAAGCCCCGAACGGCTTCAAGCACCCGCTCTGCGGCCTGAACGACGACCCGACGCCAAGCGACCTGCCGGCGGTGCAGAACTGAGGCGGGGCGCTACCCAACCGTGACTGGCAGCAGCGTCATCGTGTCGTTGCCCGCCGTGCCGTAGAGGTTGGCGGCGTCGGACAG
>CAXTDH010000295.1:2835-4903 GCA_964242405.1 uncultured Rhizobacter sp.
GCGGGCCAGCGCGCGGCGATCGCGGGCCAGTCGGCGCGCCGGCGGAACGCGATCGCGGCACGCGTGCCGTCGGCGGCAGGTTCAGCTGACATGAACCGGCAGCAGGGTCATCGTGTCGTTGCCGAAGATGTCGATCACCTTGACCGCGACCTGATAGCAGCCGGGTCGGGTGTACGTGTGGGCGGCGGTCGTCAATTCGAGCGACCGGTCCTGGCGGGTGCGAAAGCTTTGCCAAACGTTTTCGAAGACGTAGCCGCCGGTCCACCAGTCTTCCCATTCGCTCAGCTCGGCCTGAACGGGCGCGACGAGGCTGGCCTGTGCGGCCATTCCTCTCGGGTGCCTGATGATCTCCTTGCGCGAGCCGTAGTCGACGCCGCCGATCTCGATGTCCATCGAGAAATCGGCGCCGACGCCGAACGGCGGGTCGATGTAGATCAGCTTCAGGCCGCCGGCCTCTTCGATCTGCTCGCGCAGCGGGCCGGACTTGAGCGACGACAGGATCAGCTTGTTGTCGCCCCAGATCAGCTTGTTGGTCCAGCCCTTGGTCTGCCGGCCGCGGGCGTCGAACAGCTCGGCCTGGGACGAGGAAGCGGCTTCGGCGCGCGGCTCGTCGACGTCTTCGAGTGTCTGGAACGGCAGCACCGTGGTGCAGACGTCGCGCGTCTTGCCGTTCCAGACGAGTTCGACCTCGCGCTTGTCCTCGAACAGCAGGAAGCGGTGGTTGTCGGGCGGCGGCCGGCCGGCCTGGATGAGCGCGATCAGGTCGCGCTTCTCGGCGTCGGTGAGGTCGATCGAAGTCGAGGGGCCGCTCATGCGATCGTCATGCCGGATGAAACCAGTTCTGGATGTTCAGGCCTTGCACCCGGCTGCTGCCAGCGCCACGGATTGATCGAGCGGCAGCCAGTCCACCACCGGCAGCAGATCACGTTCGATGCGAGACCACAGCGTGCCGCCGTCATCGAGCAGACGCGCGCCGAAGCGCATCTCGTAACGGGTGATTTCCGAAGCGAAGCGCAGAGCCCTTGGTGTATGGATCAGCGTTCGAATCACCGACAGCGCCGGCCTGGGCTTGATGGTTTCGCTGAGGCTGTTGGTGTCGAGCAGGAACACCCGCTGACCTTACTTCGCGGCGGGAGGCCGCTTGCGGCTTCCCATCGGAGGAGCGGGGAAGGGGGAGGGTGGGGGTGCGGGTGCTGCCTCATCGAAGCCGAAACCGTCGAACGGGTTGCGCATCGGCTGCGTCATTCGTTCCTCGCGCAGGCCTTCGAGTACTTCGAAAAAGCGCTCGTCCTGAATGCCTTCGGGGTTGAAGTAACTGCCATCCGGCTGCTTCTCGAGCTTGCCAAGGAAAGCCTTCCATTCAGAACCGGCGCTCGGATCGACGCGCTCGGCGCGTTCGTTTTCCACCACCGCTCGTTCAAGCGCTTCGGACACGAGGTCGCGCAGGGGCCGACCCTGCCGCGCGGCCACGGCTTTGGCCTTGTGCACCAATGCATCCGGCAGGTCGAAGGTCAATCACGCCAAACTCGCCGCCAGCGCCACCTTCGGCACCCCGAGCGCCTTCAGCACATCCCGGATCAACTGCGCCCGCAACTTGGGGTCGGGCGTCTCGCGCTCGATGCGCAGCTTTTCATTGCCGGCCAGCTTGATGTGCCGGTTTTTCTGCACCAGCTCGATGATCTTCATCGCCTCGACGGGCGGGTTCGGCTTGAAGCTGATCACCATCAGCGCTGGGCCGGCGTCGATCTTGGTCACGCCGTACGGCTTGGCGAGGATGCGCAGGCGGTGCACGTCGAAAAGCGTCTGGCCCTGTGGCGGCAGCTTGCCGAAGCGGTCGGTGATTTCCTCGAGCAAGGCGTCGATCTGTTCGGTCTTGTCGGCGCTCGCCAGGCGCTTGTAGAGTGAGAGCCGGGTGTGGACATCGCCGCAATAGCTGTCCGGCAGCAGGGCTGGCGCGTGCAGGTTGATCTCGGTCGTGGCCGATAACGGCGACAGCAGATCGGGCTCGCGGCCGGCCTTCAGCGACCGCACCGCTTCGGCCAGCATCTCGTTGTAGAGCTGGAAGCCG
>CAXTDH010000296.1:0-3354 GCA_964242405.1 uncultured Rhizobacter sp.
GTCCAGGAGGGCCTGCCGTTCGGCGGCGTCGGTGCGAGCGGCTCGGGCCGCTATCACGGCGTGCACGGTTTCCGGACCTTCAGTCATGAGAAGCCGGTGTTCCACCAGTCGCGCTATTCGGGCACCGCGATGATGGTGCCGCCGTATGGCCGCTTTTTCGACGTCATGGCGCGGTTGCTGCGCCGCCTGGCCTGAGAGGCGGGCGCCCGCCCGAGCCTCAGCGTGCGGTCAGGAATTCACGAACCGCAGCCGCCGAAAGGGCGGGCGCCTCTTCCTGCGGCAGGTGGCTGACACCCGGCAGCGCCACCAGGCGTGCGCCCCGGATCGTCCGCAGGTAGTCGGCCGAGTTGGTGAAAGGAATCAAGCGGTCCTGCTCGCCCCAGATCAGCAGGGTCGGCGCACGGATCGTCTCGAGCAGCGGCACCGGATCGACCAGCACCGTCTGCCGCATTCTCGCGAGCATCGCGTCGCGCGCGCCCGGCGCGAGGATCAGGTCGCGGTAGCGCTTCACCCGCGCATCGCTCAGCACGGTCGGGTCGGCGTAGGCGGGCACGAGGTTCATGCGCAACACGAATTGCGGCAGGGTGTAGCGCATCAACTCGAACAGCACCGGCACCTTCGGCGCCTGCCCGTAGCGGAAACCCGGGCTGGAAAAACCGTCCGGCGCAACCAGGATCAGGCGGTCGACCCGCGCCGGGTGACGGGCGGCGAACGTCCAGGCGATCCGACCACCGATCGAGTGGCCGACGATGGTCGCCCGTGCCAGGCCGAGCCGGTCCTGCAGGGCGGTCAACAGTTGCAGGCTTCGAGCGTCGGTGTAGTCACCAGCGACGTCGGGCTCGCTCAGTCCGCTGCCCGGAAGGTCGAAACGGATGACGCGGTGGTCGGTCTGCAGCGCCTCCGCCCAGGCATCCCACGTCTGCAGGCTCGCGCCGAAGCCGTGGATCAGGATCAGCGCCGGTGCGTCCCGCGGCCCGGCATCGCGAACGTGCAGCCGGTCGCCGGCGATCGACATCATGTCGTTCCGCCGGGTCAGGTACGTACGCTCGAGCGCAGCCCGGTCGATGTCCGGCGTGTAGAGCCAGAGGCAGATGCCGGCCAGCATGACCAGCGTGAGCAAGGCAATCCAGGCGTAGGGGATGGCCGTCTTTCGATTGCTCATGAGAGAACGGCGGCGCGGGGCCGGTCGGTGGTCGGGCGCGCTCGCCGGTGGGTCGACGCTCAGCCGCTCCGAAGCTCGGACAGCCGCGCGACCCGCCGCGCAGTCGGCTCTTCGGCGAGCAGCCGGTCGGCGGGCAACGGCAGGCGCTGACGCCAGTTCGGGTGCTGGTCGATGGTGCCCGGAAGGTTCGGCTGCTCGACCAGGCCGAGCAGGTCCTCGATCGGCAAGACGGCGAGCGGCGAGCGGGTGCTGGCGATGAATTCGATCGCCAGGTCGACGCCGTCGGCACCGGCATCGACGCCCGGCACCATCGCGACCATCGCCGCTTTCTCCTCGGCCCGCAACCGGCGGGTGGCCTCCGGATCGTGGCCGGCGACGCCGACGCGCTCACGCCAGTCGAGATCGCGGCCCTGCCACCAGCCGGCGACGGTCGGCAGGTCGTGCGTGGTCGTCATGGCGATCGCATCCTTCGACCAGTGGTCCGGGGCGATGAAGCCGATGCCGTCGGGGGTGCGGTCCAGCCACAGCACCTGCATGCCGCTGATACCGGCCGCGGCGAGGGTGTCGCGCAGGCCTTCCGGCACGGTGCCGAGGTCTTCACCGATGACGATCGCCCGGTGGCGATGGGATTCGAGGATCGTCAGGTTGATCAGGTCACGCAAGGGGTAGTGCAGGTAGGCGCCCTCAGCCGCAGGCCGGCCCTGGGGCACCATCCACAGCCGGTTCAGGCCGAGCACGTGGTCGATGCGGACGCCGCCGGCGTGCTGCATCGCCGCCCGAAGCGTGGCGATGAAGGGCGCGAAACCGCTGCGCAACAGGGCAGGCGGCGAGAACGCCGCCAGGCCCCAGGCCTGTCCACGGGTATTCAGCAGATCGGGCGGCGCGCCGATCTCCAGGCCCGGCAGCAGGTCGTCGGGCAGCGACCAGGCGTGGCTGCCCGCGCCGGTCATGCCGATCGCGACATCGGCGATCAGGCCGATGCGCATGCCGGCGGCGGTCACGGCGGCCTGCGCCTGCTGCAGGCCGCGCTCGGCGCAGTGCTGCAGCCAGGCGTGGAAGCGGATCTCATCGGCCTGCTGTTCCGCAAAGGCCGCCACTTCAGCGCTGGACGGGTCGCGAAAGGGCTCCGGCCAGTCCCGCCAGTAGCCGAGTCCCTGGGCGCTGAAGTGCGCATGCAGCGCCTCGAACACGGCATGCAGACGAAGCGCATCCGACAGTGGCGCGGCAAGACCATCGACCGGCCGTTGCCGGTCGAAGAGGGCGCGCAGCCAGCGCAGCTTGAGCCGGCCGGCGCGCAGCCAGTCGATCGTCGATTGGCCTTGCAACGCCCGCAACTCGTCGCCGATGCCGGCCGAGACGGCGGCCGCAGCAGCTGCCGCCGGGCCGAACGGCGCCGCCGGATCGATCAGCAGCGGGTTGTGGAACAGCCGGCTCGACGGCGAGTACGGGCTGAACTGCGACGGGTCGGCGGCGAAGCCGGCATGGGTCGGGCTGATGGCGACGAACTGGGCGCCGGCCTGCCCGGCGCTGGTGCCGAAGGCGGCCAGGGCGCTGAAGTCGCCGAGGCCCGGATCGGCTCCGGCGCGGCTGCTTTCCGGTCGCAACGCATAGACCTGGACGGCGCTGCCCCAGGCACGGCCGAGCCCGGCGTCGTAGGCCTTGGGGGGTGCGACTGCCAAGGTGATGACCCGCGGCGCGACGGCCTGGGATGCGACGATGCCCACCACGCCGCCGCCGTCGGGCTCGTCGACATGAAGCTCGAGGCGGTGATAGCCGGGCTCGTCGACGCCGGCGAAGCAACGGGTCGGCGTGCCGGTGCGGCCACCTGCGGGCGGGTCGATCGGTGACAAGTCGCGCGAGGCACCCGCTTCGGTCGTCAACACGACGCGCACGGCTGCCGCTGTATCGGGCCAGGGCAGGCACACCGGCTCGCCGACGCCCACGGTGATCATCGCCGGCTGTGCCGTCGTGGTGAGGCAGTCGGCAAGGCTCTTGGCGATCGACTCCGGGCCTTCGCTGGCGAGGCCGAGCGCCGCCAGCATGCCCGACACCGTCGGCGCCGACAAAGTCTGCGTCCGACCGGCGAAGTCGACCCAGTCGACCGCGATGCCGGCCGCCTCGGCCAGCTCTCGCAGATCCTTCGGGATCGTCGCCGGGACGAGGTAGCAGCGGGTGCAGCGCGGCGGCAGTTC
>CAXTDH010000296.1:3364-4887 GCA_964242405.1 uncultured Rhizobacter sp.
GCTGCCCGCCGATTGCCGCGTGGAATTCCTGTCGCGCGGCGGCAGTTCGGCGCTCTCGTCGGCAACGGTTGCGAACAGAAGCGCCGTCACGGGGGGCGCGTTCTCGTACACGACGGGCGACGGGCCGAAATTGCTGACGAGGACGAGCCTGGAGCCGTCGCCGAGCGCCCAGGCGGCGCTGACCGCCCGGGGGCCGAGCGCCTGTGCGCCCAGGCTCCGGGCGCCGGCCAGGCGGGGTATCAGGTGTTCACGGCGCAGCTGAAGAAGGCGCCGGTAGAGCGCCTGCCACTCGGCGGCGTCCGGCCCGGGTTCAGGTCGCGAGGCTTCGAAAGTGGCCGGGTCGTTCGGATCCGGGATCCGCTCGCGCATGTCCGGGTCGGCGAACGACGGAAACTTCGCGAATTCGTTGCGCCGGCCTTCACGCACCAGGCCCGCCAGTTCGCTGTGGTGACTGGTGAAGAAGAGGAACGGTGTGCGGCTGCCGACCTCCTCGCCCATGAAGAGCAGTGGGATGTGCGGCGACAGCAGCAGCAGGGCGACCGCCGCCTCCAGCGCCTGGCGGTCGGTAAGGGTGATGAGCCGGTCACCCAGCGCCCGGTTGCCGATCTGGTCGTGGTTCTGCAGGCAATCGACGAACGCGGTCGGCGGCAGGTGCGCGCTCGGCGTGCCGCGCCCTTCGCCCTCCCGGTTGGCCGAGGCCTGGCCCTGGTAGGCGAAGCCTTCGCCGAGGATGCGCGCCAGGTGCTCGGCCGATCGGTCGGCGTAGTCGCCGTAGTAGCCCTCGGCTTCGCCGGTCAGCAGGGTGTGAAAGGCATGGTGGGCGTCGTCGTTCCACTGGGCGTCGAAGCGGTACGGCTCGCCCTCGAGATGGGACGCGACGTTGTCGTCGTTCTCCAGCACCAGGTGCACCTTGCGGCCGGGCGGCACGGCGGCGCGCACGGCGAGCGCCATTTCGTCGAGCCAGTCGGCTTCGCTGATCGCATGCACCGCGTCGAAGCGAAGGCCGTCGAAGCGGTAGTCGACCAGCCATTGGGCCGCGTTCTCGGTGAAGAAGGCGCGGACTTCCGGGCGCCGGAAGTCGATCGCCGAGCCCCAGGGCGTCTTCAGGTCGTCGCGGTAGAAGCCGGGCGCGAGCAGGCCGAGGTAGTTGCCGTCCGGGCCGAAATGGTTGTAGACGACGTCGAGGAACACCATCAGGCCGAGGCCGTGGGCGGTGTCGATCAGGTGGCGCAGCTCGTCCGGCGTGCCATAGCCGGCGTCGGGCGCATACGGCAGCACGCCGTCGTAGCCCCAGTTGCGGGCGCCGGGAAAGTCGTTGAGCGGCATCAGCTCGACGGCGGTGATACCCAGGGCGGCCAGGTCGGCCAACTTCGCCTCGACGCCGGCGTAACCGCCGAGCAGGCCGACGTGCAGCTCGTAGAGCACCGTCTCCTCCCAGGGCCGGCCCTGCCAGTCGGCGTGCTGCCAGGCATAGGTCGACAGGTCGACGACGACGCTCGCATCGTGGACGTCGCCGTCCTGCA
>CAXTDH010000297.1:0-4883 GCA_964242405.1 uncultured Rhizobacter sp.
TCGGCGTTTTCGAAGTCGATCGGGTTGACCTTGTGCGGCATGGTCGACGAGCCGACCTCGCCCGCCTTCGTCCGCTGCCTGAAGTAGCCCAGGCTGATGTAACCCCAGACATCGCGCGACCAGTCGATGAGGATGGTGTTCAGCCGCGTCACCGCGTCGAACAGCTCGGCCATCGCGTCGTGCGGCTCGATCTGGATGGTGTACGGGTTGAAGGTCAGGCCCAGCCCGCCTTCCACCACGCGCCGTGCGAACGCTTCCCAGTCGAAATCAGGGTAAGCGGCGAGGTGGGCGTTGTAGTTGCCGACGGCGCCGTTCATCTTCGCCAGGAGCTGCACGCCGGCAATGGCGTCGCGAGCCCTCGCCAATCGGGCGACGACATTGGCGATCTCCTTGCCGACGGTCGTCGGGCTGGCGGTCTGGCCGTGGGTGCGGGCGAGCATCGGCACGGCCGCGAACGACCGCGCCATCTCCGTCATCCGTTCGATCAGCCGGTCGACCGCCGGCAGCAGCACCTCAGCGCGTGCGGCTTTGAGCATCAAGCCGTGGCTGGTGTTGTTGATGTCCTCGCTCGTGCAGGCAAAGTGGACGAATTCGCCGGCGGCCTCGAGCTCGGGCAGCGCCTTGAATCGGCCCTTGAGCCAGTACTCGACGGCCTTGACGTCGTGGTTGGTCGTCCGCTCGATGTCCTTGATCGCCTGCGCGTCGGCGTCGGCGAAGCGCAGCACCAGGCCGCGCAACAGGCCGCGCGCCGCTTCGCTCAACGACCGGAATTCGTCAAAACCGGCATCCGACAGGGCGATGAACCACTCGACTTCCACCTGCACCCGAGAGCGCATCAGGCCGAATTCCGACAGCAGGGGGCGGAGTGCCGCGACCTTTGTTGCATAGCGGCCGTCGAGCGGCGACAGGGCGGTGAGGGAAGAAAGGGTCATGACAAATCTGCAGGTCGGCGGGCGCTGTCGTTCGGGCGGCGCATCCGGGTCACGTGGGCGGCGACGAGTCATCCTTGCCGCGGCGGTTCATCGTTACCGCGGAAAATCATCCCTACCGCGGGAAATCATTCCTACCGCGGCAAGTCATCCCTACCACAGCGGGCCATTCCCACCGCGGAAGGCCGAGCCTACCGCGGCAGGCCATCTCCACGGCGACGCGCCACCCCGAGCCGTCATTGTAGGTTTCGCCGGGCCAGGCCCCGTGGGCATCCGGTTTGCGGCGTCTTGGTCCCTGCCTTGCTTTCAGCCCCGGCGGCAAGGCCCGACAGTCGCCCTTTTTCGGAGCCATCACCATGCTGATCAAGAACGCCACCCTGGTCGACGGCCGCACCGGCATCGACCTGCTCGTCGACGCCGGCCGCATCACCGCCATCGGCGTGGCGCTCGCCGGACCGGAGGGCGTCGAGACCATCGATGCCCAGGGCTGGTTGCTGTGCCCGCCCTTCGTCGATCCACATTTCCACATGGACGCGACTCTCAGCTACGGCCTGCCGCGCGTCAACCAGAGCGGCACCTTGCTGGAGGGCATCGCGCTCTGGAGTGAGCTGAAGCCCGAGCTGACGCAGGAAGCACTGGTGTCGCGGGCGCTTCAGTACTGCGACTGGGCGGTCGCCAAGGGGCTGCTGGCGATTCGCAGCCATGTCGACATCTGCGACGACCGGCTGCTGGCAGTCGACGCGCTGCTGCATGTCAAGAAGACGGTCGCGCCGTACCTCGACCTGCAGCTCGTCGCCTTTCCGCAGGACGGCCTGCTGCGCTCGCCGACCGCGCTCGCGAACCTGAAGCGGGCGCTCGACCGGGGTGTCGACGTCGTCGGCGGCATTCCGCACTTCGAGCGCACCATGGCCGAGGGGGCCGAGAGCGTCAAGCTGCTCTGCCAGCTCGCCGCCGAGCGCGGCCTGCCGGTCGACCTGCACTGCGACGAAAGCGATGACCCGCTGTCGCGCCATATCGAGACGCTTAGCGCCGAGACGCACCGCCTCGGCCTGCACCGCAGGGCCACCGGCTCGCACCTGACCTCGATGCACTCGATGGACAACTACTACGTCTCCAAGCTGCTGCCGCTGATGCGCGAGGCCGAGGTCCATGCGGTCGCCAACCCGCTGATCAACATCACCCTGCAAGGCCGGCACGACACCTACCCGAAGCGCCGCGGCATGACCCGGGTGCCGGAGCTTCTGGCCGCCGGCATCAACGTCGGCTTCGGCCACGATTGCTGCATGGACCCGTGGTATTCGCTCGGTTCGGGCGACATGCTCGAGGTGGCGCACATGGGCCTGCATGTGGCGCAGATGACGTCGCAGGCGCAGATGCGCGACTGTTTCGACGCCGTGACCGTCAACGCCGCCCGCGTCATGGGCCTGCAGGGCTACGGCATCGGCGTCGGCCACCATGCCGATTTCCTGTTGCTGCAGGCGCGCGACCCGGTCGAGGCGATGCGGCTGCGGGCAACCCGGCTGCTGGTGGTGAGGCGCGGCAAGGTCGTCGCCCGTACGCCCGCGGCGACCGCGAGTTTGTCGCTGCCGAACCGCCCGGCGACTGTCGACTGGACGCTACGCCGATGAAACGGTCGCCCAGGGGTGCCCCGTAAAATGAGTCGAACAGGACCCTCCACAATGAAACTCATCGGCTCGCTCACCAGCCCGTACGTGCGCAAGGTGCGCATCGTCATGGCGGAAAAAAAGCTCGACTACCAGCACGAGCTCGAAGACGTGTGGGGCAACGACCGGATCCTGAAATCGAACCCGCTCGGCAAGGTGCCGTGCCTGGTGCTGCCGGGCGGCGAGGCGATCTTCGACTCTCGGGTGATCGTCGAATACCTCGACACCCGCTCGCCGGTCAGCCGGCTGATGCCCGAGGGCAGCCGCGAGCGGATCGAGGTCCGCACATGGGAGGCGCTCGGCGACGGCCTGCTCGACGCTGCGATCCTCGCGCGCCTGGAGCAGACCTGGCCGGAACGCAGTGCCGAGCAGCGGTCGCAAGCGTGGATCGACCGTCAGCTGGTCAAGGTCGACAGCTCGCTGGTGGCGATGAGCAAGGGCCTGGCCGAGAAGCCGTGGTGCATGGGCATCCACTTGTCGCTGGCCGACATCGTCGTCGGCTGCGCGCTGTTCTACCTCGATTTTCGGTTCCCCGGCATCGCCTGGCGGGAGCGGCACGGCAACCTGGCCAAGCTCGCCGACAAGCTCGGCGCGCGGCAGAGCTTCATCGACACCCGGCCGCCCGCCGCCTGAGGTGCGCTGCCCAATCTGGCCGCAACAAGTAGACCAGCGGGCAGGTCTCGTCTCGAGCCGGCGCTTCGCTCGTCCTGAGCCGGTCGAAGGATGAGTTCCGTCGGCGACGTCGAGCCGCAGAGCCGCCTCTTCACCGAGCCCCTGCCGCTGCAGAGCGGCGCCTTGCTGCGCGACTACACCCTCGTCTACGAGACGTACGGCCGGCTGAACCCCGACCGCAGCAACGCGGTGCTGGTCTGCCATGCGCTCAACGCCAGCCACCATGTCGCCGGTACCTACGCCGGGCAGCCGAAGAGCGAGGGCTGGTGGGACAACCTGATCGGGCCGGGCAAGCCGCTCGACACCGACCGCTTCTTCGTCATCGGCATCAACAACCCCGGCTCCTGCTTCGGCTCGACCGGGCCGATGCAGACCAACCCGGCGACCGGCCGGCCGTACGGCGCCGACTTTCCGGTGGTGACGGTCGAGGACTGGGTCGACGCCCAGGCCCGGTTGCTCGACGTGCTCGGCATCCGGCAGCTGGCTGCGGTGCTGGGCGGCAGCCTGGGCGGCATGCAGGCACTCTCGTGGTCGTTGCGCTACCCGGATCGGCTGCGCCACTGCGTCGCAATCGCGACGGCGCCGAACCTGTCGGCACAGAACATCGCCTTCAACGAAGTGGCGCGCCGGGCGATCGTGACCGACCCCGATTTTCACGCCGGCCACTTCTACGACCACGGCACGCTGCCGCGGCGCGGCCTGCGGGTGGCGCGGATGATCGGCCACATCACCTACCTGTCGGACGACTCGATGGAGGCGAAGTTCGGCCGCGAGCGGCAGCGCGGCGCCACCGGTTTCAGCACCCAGGAGATCGAGTTCGAGATCGAGAGCTACCTGCGCCACCAGGGCGACAAGTTCAGCGAGTACTTCGACGCCAACACCTACCTGCTGATCACGCGCGCGCTCGACGACTTCGACCCGGCGCGTGCCTTCGGCGGCGACCTCGCGGCCGCGTTCGCCGGTGCCCGCTGCCGGTTCCAGATCGTGAGTTTCAGCACCGACTGGCGGTTTGCGCCGGCCCGGTCGCGGGAGATCGTCAAGGCGCTGGTCGACTGCCGGCACGACGTGAGCTATGCCGAGATCGACGCACGGCATGGGCACGATGCGTTCCTGCTCGACGATCCGCGGTATCACGGGGTGCTCGCGGCCTGCTTCGAGCGGATGGCGGGCGAGGTCGGGGCG
Source organism: uncultured Rhizobacter sp. (assembly GCA_964242405.1). Lineage (GTDB taxonomy): Bacteria > Pseudomonadota > Gammaproteobacteria > Burkholderiales > Burkholderiaceae_C > LMDS01. The sequence continues at coordinate 4,448 of CAXTDH010000297.1, forward strand.
TGAAAAGTCGGTTTGTGCTGGCGCAAGTCGTATTTGCCAGACGAAGCGGCGTGCTGGCCCGGCCGCGCCCAGCCCATGAGTGACCGCCAGGACATGGCGCTGATCGCCGAACTCGTCCCGCCCGGCTCGCGCGTCCTCGACCTCGGCTGCGGCAACGGCGAGTTTCTCGCCCACCTCCAGCAGCACCGCCGTTGCACCGGCTACGGCATCGAGATCGCCGACGCCAACGTGCTGAGCAGCACCCAGCGCGGCGTCAATGTCATCCAGTTGAACCTCGAGGAAGGCCTCGCGCTCTTCGACGACCAGAGCTTCGACGTGGTGCTGCAGCTCGACACCTTGCAGCACCTGCGCAACACCGAGCGCATGCTGCGCGAGACGGCTCGGGTCGGCCGCATCGGCATCGTCAGCTTTCCGAACTTCGCCCACTGGCCGAACC
>CAXTDH010000298.1:0-4860 GCA_964242405.1 uncultured Rhizobacter sp.
GCTCGGCACGCTCTACCCGCTGATCATCGATGCCCTCGGGCTCGGCAAGCTGTCGGTCGGGCCGCCTTACTTCAACGCCGTGTTCGTGCCGTTGATGGCGCCGGCGATCTTTCTCATGGGCGTCGGGCCGCTGGCGCGCTGGCAACGGGCCGCTGCGGTCGACCTGGCCATCCGGCTGCGCTGGGCGGGCGGTGTCAGCCTCGCGACCGCGCTGCTGGCGCCGCTGGTCGTCGGCGGCTGGACGCCCATGGTCGGCTTCGGCCTCTTGATGGCCGCCTGGGTGGCCTCGACCGCGGTCGTCAACCTGGTCCAGCGGCTGCGTGAGCACCCGGCCGGCGTGCGGGCCGCCTGGGCCGTGCAGACCGGCAGCTACCGCGGCATGCTGCTGGCGCACTTCGGCGTGGCGGTGTTCATCGCCGGAGTCACCGTGGTCGGCGGCTTCGCGGTCGAGAAGGATGTGCGGATGGCGCCGGGCGACACCGTGACCGTCGCCGGCACCACCGTCCGTTTCGACGGCGTGAGCGAGCGCAAGGGCGCCAACCATGTCGCGGTACAGGCGACGATGTCGCTGCTCGATGCCGACGGTCGGGTGATCAAGAGCCTGCACCCGGAGAAGCGGGTCTACACCGTCAGCCGCACGCCGCTCACGGAGACCGCCATCGACCGCGGCTTCACCCGCGACATCTACATCGCCCTCGGCGAGCCGCTCGACGCGGGCGCCGCCTGGAGCGTCCGCGTCTACCACAAGCCGCTCGTCGGCTGGATCTGGGCGGGTTGCCTGCTGATGGCGATCGGCGGGCTGCTGGCCGCGCTCGACCAGCGCTACCGAAAGGTGAAACGGCAGGTCGCTGCGCCTTCGGCGTCGGCAGGTCGGGCACCGTCGACGGTCGGCGCGTTCAATCCGTTGGCGCCCACCGGCGCCCTGATGGCGTCGGCCGATTCCGCGAAGGCCGCTCGATGATCGGCGGCAAGCGCTACCTGATCCCGCTCGTGGTGTTCCTGGCGATGCTCGGCTTCCTCGGCGCCGGCTTGGGCCTGAAACCGCGCGAACTGCCGTCGCCGCTCGTCGACAAGGCGGCGCCGGGCTTCGAGCTGCCCGTGCTGGCCGCCCCGGAACGCCGACTGAACACCGCCGACCTGCGCGGCCAGGTCTGGCTGCTCAACGTCTGGGCCTCCTGGTGCGTGGCCTGCCGCGAAGAACACGCGGCGCTGGTCGACCTGGCCCGCAAGGGCGCGGTGCCGATCTACGGCTTGAACTACAAGGACAAGCGCGACGATGCGCTCGGCTGGCTGGCCCGCTTCGGGAACCCCTACGTCGCCTCGTTGTCGGACACCGACGGCCGGGTCGGTATCGACTACGGCGTCTACGGCGTGCCGGAAACCTTCGTCATCGACAAGGCCGGCGTGATTCGCGGCAAGCTGATCGGGCCGGTGACGCCGGAGCGCTACCGGGTGGAGATCGAACCGTTGTTGAGGCGGTTCGGTGGTTGAATTTTCAGCTCGAGGATGCCAGCCGCCGACGTCACGCGCGGCCGCCGAGCCACGGGTGGTCATCGGCTGGACCGCCTCGTTGCTGCTTGCCGCTGCACTGACAACGCCGTCCGCGCACGCCGGGCAGGCGCAGCCGCTGGCCGACGACCCGGCGCTGGAAGCGCGCGTCATGCAGGTCGCCGAAGAGCTGCGCTGCCTCGTCTGCCAGAACGAGACGCTCGCGGCGTCGCAAGCCGATCTGGCGGTCGACCTGCGGCGGCAGATCCGCGAGCGACTGGCGCAGGGCGAGCCGCCGGGGCGCATCGTCGACTTCATGGTCGCGCGCTACGGCGAGTTCGTCCGCTATCGGCCGGCGCTCACCGCTTCCACCGCGCTGCTGTGGTTCGGGCCGTTCGCACTGCTGCTGCTGGTGATGGCGATGTTTGCTGCCCACTGGCGCAAGGGGCGTCGTGCGGGGGGAGCTGATCCCAGGCCCTTGAGCGAAGTCGAACAGCAACGCGTGCAGCGCCTGCTGGCCGATACGCGGGTCGATCGGCCCGTGCAACGATGACGTTCGACGGCAAGGTGTCGAGCCTCATGTTCTGGGTGCTGGCGCTGGCGATGGTCGCGCTCGCCTGGACGTTGCTGTGCCTGCCGATGTGGCGCCGATCGGTTCGGGAACGCGAATCGCAGCCGCAGGGCCGGGCCACGGCCACGGCCACGGCCACGGCCACGGGCACGGGCACGGGCACGGGCGACGCTGCGGCCGAACGGGACCGAGTGGTCGCGAATGTGGCGGTCCTCGCGGAACAATTGGGCGCGCTCGATGCCGATCTGTCCGCCGGCCGGATCGACGCCGCGCGACACCTCGTGGCGCAAGCTGAGTTGCACCGTCGGTTGCTGGACGAAAGCGCTGGCGAGGATCAGGTCGGCGGCGCGACCAGCCTTGGACCGGCTGCCGGCACTGGCACGAGCGCCTCCGCAACGACCACTGCCGGCACGGCCACGAGCGCTTCTTCGGGAACTGCTGCCGGTGCCGCCGCCGCTGCTGCCAGCGCTCCCGGATCCGCAACGACGCGGCGCGACCGCCGCGCGCTGTCGATCGCCCTTGCGGTTGCGCTGCCTGCAGTGGTCATCGGCGCCTATCTGGGGCTGGGCGATCCCAAAGCGTTTTCACCATCCGCGGCGACGTCTGCCGCCGTCACACGCGAGCCCACGCCGGAAGATCTGGCGGCGATGGTCGACAGCCTGGCCGAGGGCTTGCGCCGCCGACCGGACGGCGGTCGTGGAGACCTGCAGGGATGGGTCCTGCTCGGCCGCAGCTACGCTGCCATGCAGCGCTTCGACGATGCCGCAAAGGCCTATGCCGTGGCGCTCGACATCAGCCCCGACGACCCGCAACTGCTCGCCGACCGCGCCGACATGCTCGCCATGCAGCAGGGCCAGCGCCTCGAAGGCGAGCCCCTGCGCCTGATCGAGCGAGCCCTGGCACTCGACCCGAAGCAGTTGAAGGCGCTGGCAATGGCCGGCAGCGCCGCCTTCGAGCGACGCGAGTGGGCGGCAGCGAGCGGCTACTGGCAGCGCGCCCGCAAGCTGGTCGAGGACGGATCCGATCTCGCGCAGGGGCTGGACCGAAGCCTCGCCGAGGTGGCTGCCGCTGCGGGCGGCGATGGCACCGTGGTGGCCGCGGCCGGCTCGTCCGCCGGGTCCGCCTCGTCCGCCGGGCTTCCCGCTTCCGCCGGGCATCCCTCGTCCGCAGGGTCCGCTTCGGTCCCCGCGACAACCGCTGCAACCGCTGCAGCTGCTGTCGCTGCTGTCCCCGCTTCGACCGCGCCGCTCGGGGCGCCCGCTGCGACCGCCGCCGTCGCCGGAACGGTCAGACTGGCGCCGGCGCTGACCGCCCGGGTCGCACCGGGCGACACGGTCTTCGTCTTCGCGCGCGCTGCCCGAGGGCCTCGAATGCCGCTCGCAATTCTGCGCCGCACGGCTGCCGACCTGCCACTCGAATTTCGGCTCGACGACAGCATGGCAATGTCACCGGCGCTCAAGCTATCCGCTTTCCCCGATGTCGTGATCGGCGCGCGCGTCTCGAAATCGGGGAACGCCCTGCCGCAACCCGGCGACCTGGTGGGCGAGGTGGCCGCCGCACCCGGCAGCGCTGCCGTGGTGCAGGTCACCATCGACCGGGTGCAGCCCTAGCGCGGGTCAGGCGGACGCCCGAATTCACGGCGCCTCGCCGGTGCCAGCGCTGCCGGCCGTTTCAGCGCAGGTGCGGCGGTGGCTCGACCCGCGCCGCTGACGCCGAGCTTCGCTCTTCCTTCGTCGTCAGCGCCCCGAACCACTCGGTGATCCAGCGCGCGACCTGCTCGGGCCGCTCCTCGTGGGCCAGATGCCCGACGCCCGGCATCGTCGTCGAATCGACCTTCGGCATCATGCCGACGAGCCGGCGGGCGTCGTCGGCCGGCACCGCCCTGTCGCCTTTGCCCCCGAGCAGGCCGACCGGGATCGTCAGCTGCGAAAGCCGCAGCTCGGCCGGGCGCCAGTGCGCCATCATGCCGAGGGCGCTCGACACATGGCCGACATCGCTCACCAAGCGGCGGTAGAGCTCGATGCCACGGGCATCGAGCGTCGAGCCGGTGCCGGCGATGAGGCGTTCGACGGCACCCCGATCGGCGGCGCGCCGGGCAAAGAGCCGCGCCGCGAGCGAAGTCGCCGCCATGAACCGGGCGACCGGCGGGAAGATCAGCGCCGCGACGCCCGGCAGCGGCAGCAGCGCGGCATTCAGCCCGACCAGGCCGCGCGGCACGATCCGCCGGTCGAGCACCATCCGGGCGCCGATCGCGGCGCCCGCCGAATGCCCGACGACACCGTGCACCGCCAGCCCGGTCGCGTCGACGAGCGCAGCCAACGCCGTCGCCATCCCCTCAAGCGACAGCTGCCGCAACGCGGGCGGCGGCTGCGTGAAACCGTGCCCCGGCAGGTCGGCGGCCAACACCGTGAAGTCGCGCGCGAGCAGCGGCGCCAGGTCGCGCCAGGAATGGGTCGACGCGCCGGTACCGTGGATCATCAGCAGCACCGGGCCTACACCCATCTGCTGCACATGCCAGCGCAGCCCGCCGGCGACGACGAAGCGGCTCGCCGTCCGGTTCGGCCAGTCGCGCCCATCTCGCTCCCAGACCAGACGCTCGGTCATGCCGCCGCGGCCTCGCGCACCGCCCTCGAGAGCACCGGTGCGGCAGCGTGCGGCAACGGCAGGTAGGCGCCGCCCAGCGCCGCGGCGAGCGCCCGCGCCGATTCCTGGGGCTGCGCCGAGGTGTCGATGAGCAGCGCGGCGAAGCCGGCGGCCTGCAATCGGCGGGCGGCCACGAGCGCGTCCGCAGTGGCCTGGGC
>CAXTDH010000299.1:0-4859 GCA_964242405.1 uncultured Rhizobacter sp.
GCCCCGTTCGGCCGTGGCTGCCAGGTCGTCTCATCCTTGCGGCTGTCGACACAGCCCTCCATCATGCCGCGGTGGGTGATGTAGATCTCGGTGCCGCCCGCAACGCGCTCGACCCGGGTGCGGAACTTGTCCAGCTCGCCGGTCGAGTAGGCGCTGTCGATGACCTTGCCGAGCGTGCTGCGGATGATGTCCTGCGGCAGCTTCGCCCGATTTTCGGCCCAACCGGTTTCCATCACGCCCGCGGCCGGGGTGTCCTCGACCAGGTTAAAGCCCCGGTCCTTCCAGAAAGCCTGGATCTGCGGCCAGAGTTGCTCGGGCGTCTGCGAGGTCCGCAACCAGCGTTCGGTGCCGGCCCGCTCGAGGCGAACATCGCCGGCCGCCGCAGCAGCGACCACTGGCGCGGTGACGGGAACGACCGCCGCGGCGCTGCCGGCCTGGTAGGTGGCGGCGCTGACAGTGCCGCCCTGGGCCTGCTGGTAGCGTGAATCACGGGTCAGCTGGGTCAGGTCGGGCGGCACTTCCAGACCGGGCAACTTCTGGCCGCCGCTCCGGTAGTCGATCTTGTCGCCGGAGAGAACATCGCCGATCGAGCTGCAGCCGACAAGGGCGAACGAGGCGATCGTGAGCGAGGCGGCCAGCGCCCGGCAGCGGGTCGCAGATGCGGGGCAGGTATCGGCCGGCAGCGGCAGGGGGCGGCGGGTCGAAAGCGAAGAACGGGTCACAGGTTGCATCTCCAGGGGGCCACGGCTTGCAGCGGTATGCGTGCGCCGGACCGGCAATCAAAGGCGATCGGAATGTTCGGGCGCCACGGCGCTCGTTCGAAAGGCATGGGGAACGGCTAGCGCGCCGGCGAGCGCGCCGTTGCGGCTGCCTCGTCAGCCGTCATCGCAAAGCCCTCACGCCACACGCATCACAGAAGCTCGGCCTGGCGAAGCGACTGCTCGACCGCCAGCCGGCCGGCGTCGGTCAGCGGCAGGATCGGCAGGCGCAGCGCATCACCTTGGATCCCGCAGATGCCGAGTCGTTCCATCGCCCACTTGGTCGGTGCCGGGCTGGGTTCGAGGAACAGGTCGCGGTGCAGCGGCAGCAGCTGCAGGTGGATCGCCGCAGCCTGCACGGCGTTGCCCGCCAGGGCCGCGCTGCACAACTCGTGCATCAAGCGTGGCGCCACGTTCGCCGTGACGCTGACGTTGCCGTGGCCGCCCATCAGCATCAGCGCGACCGCCGAGCCGTCGTCGCCCGAATAGATGCTGAAGCCGGTGGGGCACTGCTTGATCAGCCAGCCGGCGGTGTCCATGTCGCCGCTCGCCTCCTTGATGCCGACGATGCCGGGGATCTCGGCGAGCCGCAGGACGGTTCCGACCGCCATGTCGGCAACCGTTCGGCCGGGCACGTTGTAGAGCACCATCGGAATGTCGACCGCCTCGGCGATCGCCCGGAAGTGCCGGTAGATGCCCTCCTGCGACGGCTTGTTGTAGTAGGGCACGACCGACAGCGTGCAATCGGCGCCGACACGGAGCGCGTACCGGGAGAGCTCGATCGCCTCGGCGGTCGAGTTGCCACCGGCGCCGGCCATGATCGGCACCCGGCCCGCCGCATGTTCGACGGCGACGCGGATGATCTCGCAGTGCTCCTCGACCGAGACCGTCGGCGACTCGCCGGTGGTGCCGACGACGCCGATGCAGGCCGTGCCTTCGTCGATGTGCCAGTCGACGAGGCGGCGCAGCGTGGGGTAGTCGACGCCGCCGGCCTCGGTCATCGGCGTGACCAGCGCGACGATGCTGCCAACAATGGGTTTCATGAGGATCCTCGGAATCCGTGAATTTTAGCCGGGGCGGGCGGCCGCTCCGGAGAGCCGGGGGCATCGGCCCTGGCGCCGGTGCGCCGTTGGTTCAGCCGAGCGGGTAGCGGTTGGGCAACGCCGAACCACACGCGCGCCGATCCGTTCCCCGTACCGCGACGATGCGCTGGACGAAGCGGGCCGGATGGGGCGGCGCGGCGTCGACGAAGCCGTCTTCGAAGGCCACGATCCGCAGGCCGTCGACCACCGCTAGCAGCTCGCCCGGCAGAAGCAGGAAGTCGGGGCTGGATGGCCTGCCGATGGTCTGCTGGCCGAGGGCGAAGGTCTCGTACAGCAGGACGCCGCCGGGAGCGACGCTCTCGACCAGCGTCGGCAGGAGCGGCCGCCAAAGATAGTGGGTGACGACGACGGCATCGAAGCACTTTCCCTCGGCGAACGGCCAGGGGCCGGCCTCGAGGTCGGCGACGACGATGTCGGCCATGCCCTGCAGCGGCTCGACCGCCTGCCGATCTCGATCGACGCCGGTCACCCGGCAGCCGCGATCCTGGAACCACCGGACGTGCCGGCCCGAGCCACAGGCGACATCGAGCACGCTCGCGCCCTCGGCCACGAGGTGCGACCAGCGGGTGATCCAGGCGGAGGGTGCGGAGCCGGGTTGTGGTGCGCCGACACTCGCCCGGCCGGCATTCGTCGTCACGGGCAACGCTTTCAGGCGCTGGCCCGGTCGATGAGGGCGATTGCGTCGCCATCGAGCGACAGCCGGGCAGCGGCGACCAGGCCTTGCAACTGCGCGAGCGAGGTGGCGCTCGCGATCGGCGCGGTGATCGCCGGCCGGGCCATCTGCCAGGCGAGCGCCACTTGCGCGGGCGTCGCCTGATAACGATCCGCCACCTCGTCGAGGGCCGCCAGCACCTTGAACCCACGGTCGTTCAGGTACTTCTTGACGCCGCCGCCCCGCGGGCTCTTGCCCAGATCCGCCTCGCTGCGGTACTTGCCGCTGAGAAAGCCCGAGGCGAGCGCATAGAAGTTGATGACGCCCAGGCCGTTTGCGACGCAGACCGCCTCCAGTTCCGCCTCGAAGGCCGGGCGTTCGACGAGGTTGTAGAGCGGTTGCAGGCTGTCGTAGCGGGGCAGGCCGTGGGCAGCGCTCAGGTTCAGCGCCTGCTGCAGGCGCAGGGCGCTGTAGTTGGAAGCGCCGATCGCCCGCACCTTGCCGGCCGCGATCAGGTCGGCATAGGCGCCGAGGGTGTCCTCGATCGGCGTGTCGGGATCGTCCTTGTGCGACTGGTAGAGGTCGATCACATCGACCTGCAGGCGCTTGAGCGAGGCCTCGACGGCGCTACGGATGTAGGCCGGCGCGAGCCCCGTCTTGCCACCGCCCAGGTCCATGCCGACTTTGGTCGCCAACACGACCCGGTCGCGCTTGCCGCTTTGCTTCAGCCACTTGCCGATGATGGTTTCGGACTCGCCGCCGGTGTGGCCCGGCACCCAGCGCGAGTAGACGTCGGCGGTGTCGATGAAGTTCATGCCGGCGTCGACCCAGGCGTCGAGCAGCGAGAACGATGTGGCTTCATCGACCGTCCAGCCGAAGACGTTGCCGCCGAAGCAGAGCGGTGAGACCTGCAGGCCGGAGCGGCCGAGTGGGCGGTGGTTCATCTATGGCTCCTCAAAGCAGGCAGGCGAGCGGGCGCTCGGGCGGAAACGATTCTGGCAGCTCGCCCGGCGCCATGCAGAATCGCGCGCCATGGCCATCAGTAAAGTTTCTTCGAGCAGCGCTTCCGGCGCCGGCGTCTATGGCGAAGCCTCGATCCGCGTCCTCAAGGGCCTTGAGCCGGTCAAGCAGCGGCCCGGCATGTACACCCGCACCGACAACCCCCTGCACATCATCCAGGAGGTGATCGACAACGCTGCCGACGAGGCCCTCGCCGGCCACGGCAAGCGCATCGACGTGACGCTGCATGCCGACGGCTCGGCGAGCGTCGACGACGACGGCCGCGGCATTCCGTTCGGCCTGCACCCCGAGGAGAAGGTGCCGGTGCTCGAGATCGTCTTCACCCGGTTGCATGCGGGCGGCAAGTTCGACAAGGGTGCCGGCGGCGCCTACAGCTTCTCCGGCGGGCTGCACGGCGTGGGTGTGAGCGTGACCAATGCCTTGTCGAAGCGGCTGGAGGTGACCGTCCATCGCGAAGGGCAGGTGGCGCGGCTGGTGTTCGCTGGTGGTGACGTGGTGGAGCCGCTGCTCGTGCGCAAGGCGACGAGCGGCGAGCGCAAGACCGGAACGAGCGCCCGTGCCTGGCCCGATCCGAAGTACTTCGAGAGCGCCGACTTTCCCCGGAACGAGTTCATTCACCTGCTGCGCAGCAAGGCGGTGCTGATGCCGGGCGTGACGGTCAGCCTGACGTTCGAAAAGCACGGCGCGAAGCCCGAGGAGCGCCAGAGCTGGATCTACAAGGGCGGCCTGCGCGATTACCTGACGCAGACGCTCAACGCCGACCCGGTGATCCCGCTCTTCGAGGGCGAGCACTACGCCGACCGCGGCGAGACCGAAAACTTCGCCGAAGGCGAGGGCGCTGCCTGGTGCGTCGCCTTCACCGAGGACTTTGCGGTGGTGCGCGAGAGCTATGTCAACCTGATCCCGACGGTTGCCGGCGGCACCCATGAATCCGGCTTGAAGGACGGCCTGTTCGGCGCGGTCAAGGGCTTCATCGACATGCACTCCCTGCTGCCCAAGGGCGTCAAGCTGATGCCGGAGGACGTGTTCTCGCGCGCCAGCTTCGTGCTCTCGGCCAAGGTGCTCGACCCGCAGTTCCAGGGCCAGATCAAGGAGCGCCTGAACAGCCGCGACGCCCTGCGCCTGGTCTCGAACTGCGCCAAGCCGGCGCTCGACCTGTGGCTGAACCAGCACGTCGAGCACGGAAGGAAGCTGGCCGACCTCGTCATCCGCCAGGCCCAGACGCGCCAACGCGCGGCGCAGAAGGTCGAGAAGCGCCGCGGCTCGGGCGTGGCCGTGCTGCCCGGCAAGCTCACCGACTGCGAGAGCCGCGACCTGAACCTGAAC
>CAXTDH010000300.1:0-2282 GCA_964242405.1 uncultured Rhizobacter sp.
GCGCATCGTCCATGCCGGGGGTGGGATCAAAGAGGTGACGCCGGACGATCTCCCCGTGATAGGGCGGTCGGGGGTGCAGGACGGCGTCGTGCATGCCTTCGGCTTCTGCGGCCACGGCTTCGAGCTGGCGCCGCTGGTGGGGGACATCGTGGCGCAGCTTGCCTTGCAAGGCCGCACCAACCGGCCTATCGCCGCGTTTGCCCCGGACCGGTTCGGCGCCGACCCGGCGCCGCCCGGCCGAGGCGCCCTGCGCCAACCTGCCGGCTAACGGGACGCGCCGGGTCTGCTCGCGTGGGCCTGCCCGGCGATCACCTGCACCTGCTCGGGCGTCACGGTCGACGCCTGGGCCGGTGTGATGGTCGCCTGCGGATTGCCGCCGGTGAGGCGTCCGAGGATGGCGCCGATGCCGGAGCTGCCGCCCCCGCCCATGAGCGACCCGAGTGCCGCCGGCCCGAGCCCCGCGATCAGTTGGTTGAGAAGGCCGGCCTGCTGATTCGGGTTCGACTGGTTGAACAGCTGCCCGGTCATCTGGCTGAAAGGCGGAGTGGCGTCGGAATTGAACATCCCCGACAGGCCACGGCTGAGCAGGTCGGGCGGCGCCGATTGGGCGGCTGTGTCGAAGTGCTCGTCGGCCTGCTGGGTCGGGTTGCCACCGAGGTACTGTTGCAGGATGCTGCCGAGATCGAAAGCCATGGGAGTCCTTTTTCGTGGATCAGTGTGGGGGAAGGTGCGCCGCTGGTCGCCGGTCGCCGGTCGCCGGTCGCCGGTCGACCGTAGCGGCTGGTCCAACAGGCCGGCGGACCGACGGGCAGCATAGCCGCTTCCCGAGACCCGGGCAGCTGCCCTTTCCGGGCTGAGGGTCGGAGGTCGGAGGTCAGGGCCGCTTCAGACCCCCGCGCGCTTGACGAGGTGGCCCTGGGTGCGAAGCCAGTCGAGCACCCGCTCGCAGTGGTCGCCCTGGATCTCGACCACGCCCGCCTTGACCGTTCCACCGGCGCCGCAGGCAGTGCGCAACTGCCTGGCAATCGCCGACAGCGCGTCGTCGTCGAGCGCCAGGCCCCTGATCAGCGTGACGCCCTTGCCGGCGCGCCCCTTGGTCTCGCGCGAGACCCGGACGATGCCGTCGCTGTTCGACCGCCCCACCGCCGCAGCCGCTGCCTTGCACACGCAGGCGCCGATCGCCTGTCGGCAGACCGGGCACATCCGGCCGGCCTCGGTCGAGTAGACCAGGGCAGTGGCGCTCGGCGTCGGGCGCTGGTCGGCGCTCTTGCCCAGGCCACTGCGGACGTTGCTGCTGGACTTGGCGGGCTTCATGGCGTTGGGACGCAGGCGAAGAAGTCGCCCGGGCCGGCTCGATTGTCGTCGCCTAAACTGCTTTGCCCATCCAGGCACAGGAGTTTCGATGCAGACAGCCGGGGCGCGCGACGCGTCGTCGACGGCGCCCAAAGCCGGCAGTGCGGTATTCGGCCGACTGGCGATCGTGGTGGCTGGCGCGGTGTCGCTGGCCGTGGCGATGGGCATCGGCCGCTTCGCCTTCACGCCGTTGTTGCCCATGATGCTGCACGACCGCAGCGTCGACCTGCCGGGCGCGAGCTGGCTGGCGAGCCTCAACTATTTCGGCTATCTCGCCGGTGCGCTCCTGTGCACCTTCGAGCCCTGGCTCAGGGCGCGGACGGGCGCCCGCCTGCCGCCGGTCGACGGGCCGTTGCTCGTCCGGGCCGGCCTGGTCGCGACCGGCCTGCTCACGCTCGGCATGGCCGTACCGGTCGCGGCGCTCTGGCCGCTCTGGCGCTTCGCTGCCGGCGTCGCGAGCGCGGTGGTGTTCGTCCACACCGCCGGTTTTTGTCTCAACGAACTCGGGCGACGAGACTCGGCCGCGCTGGGTGCAGCGATCTTCACCGGGCCCGGCGCGGGCATCGTCGTCAGCGGCCTGTTCGCCAGTGCGATGGTCGGCTGGCATTGGCAGGCGTCGACAGCCTGGGCGATCCACGGCGTGCTCGCCCTGCTGTTGACGGCGGCGGTCTGGCGGATCTTCGATGGCCGCGACGCCTTACCGGCCGCGGTGCATCGCGCCGCCGGAGAGGCGCAGCCGGCCCGCCCTGCAACGCCCGCCGATAACGTCGCCACAGTCGCGGCGCGCGCGTTCAGCCAGGCGCTCACGGTGCCGAAGGCGGGCGTCATGTCGAAGGCTTCGCCGTCGAGCAGGGCCACGGCGCACGGCCCTTCGGGCGGGTCGAGCCGCGCCGCGAAGGCGCCGCGGGTCCAGTCCTCGGGCAGGATGC
>CAXTDH010000300.1:2292-4853 GCA_964242405.1 uncultured Rhizobacter sp.
GCCCGCCGAAAACGTCGCCACAGTCGCGGCTCGATCGTTCAGCCGCGGCGAGATCGCCTGCCTGGCGCTCGCCTATGGGCTTGCCGGTTTCGGCTACATCGTCACGGCCACTTTCCTGCCGGTGATCGCCCGGGTGGCGCTGCCGGGCTCGGCCTGGCTCGACCTGTTCTGGCCGCTCTTCGGCGCCGGCGTGACGACCGGGGCGCTGCTCGCGACCCGCCTGCGCATCCACGGCGACCTGCGCCCGGTGCTGGCGGCCTGCTATGTCGTGCAGGCGCTCGGCATCGCGGCGAGCTTGTGGCGCCCGAGCCTGACTGGATTCGCGGTCGGCAGCCTGCTTCTAGGCCTGCCGTTCACCGCGATCACCTTCTTCGCGATGCAGGAAGTGCGGCGCCTGCGGCCGACGATGACCGCCCCGTTCATGGGCTTGCTGACGGCAATGTACGGCATCGGCCAGATCGTCGGCCCGCCGTTGGTGGCGCTGCTGCTGCGGATCAGCGTCGATGCCGGTGCGGGCTTCGCGCGGTCCCTCGAAATTGCTGCCGGGGCGCTGGTCTGCGGCGCGGCGCTGTACCTGGCAATGATGCGGGCCTACCCGCTGCATCGGTCGGCCCGCGGCTGAGCCGTGCAGGCTGCCCGAAAGCGCCAGCCGTCAGCTGCCGGAAAGGCGCCGCGCCGACAGGTTCAGCAACAGCCGGTAGTACTCCAGGCGGGCATGCAGCTCCGACAGCTCCTGCTGCAGCTCCGTCCAGGTGGTCAGGCGCGGATCGAGCGGATTGTCCGGCGGGACCGAGCCGGATGCGCGTGGTGGAATCGGTGTGTTCATGGAGGTTCCGGTCGACTGCGTTGAATCATGCGATCCTCGGGGCCGCCGAGGGGTCGGACAACCCCGCGAGTCGGTGGGGCATCCTCCCCGACCATCGGCCGCCGGTCGTTTGGCACGCTGCGGCACCGCGAGCCCGGCACGGCACGACGCTGCACCGCACGACGAGCGGCAGCGAAACGACGAACAGGGAGCATCGAATGAGTCTGCAGGGCAAACGTGTCTGGGTAACGGGTGGCGGCAGCGGCATCGGTCTGGCGGGCGCCATCGAGCTGGCACAGGCGGGCTGTCGGGTGGCGATTTCCGGCCGAGACGCCGCCAAGCTCGACGCCGCCGCGGCGGAAGCCATCGGCCGGGGCGCGCTCGAGGGCGCAATCATCACGGTGCCGCTGGACGTGGCCGACCCGGCCGCCGTGACCGCCGCGGCCGCGCAGGTCGAGGCCCGCCTCGGCGGCGGCGTCGACATCCTGGTCAACAGCGCCGGCATCAACTTCCGGCAACGCCACTGGTCGGAGATCGGCGCGGCGAGCTTCGCGAGCGTGGTCGCCGTCAACCTCAACGGCGCCACCTACTGCACGCTGGCGGTGCTGGCCGGCATGCGCTCGCGGGGCACGGGCACGGTGATCAACGTCGCCTCTTTCGCTGGCTGGCACTTCGGTTACCTGACCGGCCCGGCCTACACCGCGAGTAAGGCCGGCCTGATGGCGCTCACCCACTCCTTCAACATAGAGGAAGGCCCGAGCGGCCTGCGGGCGACGGCGCTCTGCCCTGGCGAGGTCGCCACGCCCATCCTGAAGCACCGCCCGGTCGAGCCGAGCGAGGCCGACAAGGCCAGGATGCTGCAAGAGGCCGATCTCGGCCGCACCATCCGCTTCATCGCCGAGATGCCCGACCATGTCTGCATCAACGAGCTGGTGATCTCGCCGGTCTGGAACCGGATCTACAGCGGTGGCGGTGAACTGCAGCGTTGATTCGGGAAAGGTAGCTTGAGTTCGAGCGTGCGTGGCATCGGCGCCGAGTGGCCCGGGGTCGGGCTCGCAGACGGGCGCCCGCCTGCTACCGGGTTCGGCCCGGTCAGCGCTCTCTGCGTGCTCCTGGTCGTGGTGCTGTCCGGTTGTGCCTCCCGGCCTTCAGCGGGCGGCTGGTTCGAGCGTGATGGCCCGGAAGCACGGCCGCCGCCCGACCTCGTGCGCGTGCCGGATGCCGAACCGAAGCTGGAGCCGATCCGGCTCGGCGGCCCGAACAAGCCCTACGACGTCTTCGGCCAAACCTATGTGCCGTTGACGACCGACCTGCGGTACCAGGAGCGCGGCCTCGCCTCCTGGTACGGGCGCAAGTTCCATGGCAAGCCGACGTCCAGTGGCGAGATCTACGACATGTATGCGATGACGGCCGCCCATCCGACGCTGCCGATCCCGAGCTATGCCCGGATCCGCAACCCGGCGAATGGCCGTGAGGTGGTCGTCCGCATCAACGACCGCGGGCCGTTCCACAGCGGTCGGATCGTCGACGTCAGCTACACCGCGGCGCTGAAGCTCGACATCCTGCGCGGCACCCGACCCGTCGAGCTGGAGCGGATCACCTTCGACGACATCCGCACCGGGGCCTGGCAACGTCGACAAGAGGCGACGCCGACGCTCATGCCGACCTCGACCTCGACCTCGGCACCGACCTCGACCTCGACACCGACACCGACACCGACACCGACACCGACACCGACACCGACACCGACACCGAC
>CAXTDH010000301.1:0-4852 GCA_964242405.1 uncultured Rhizobacter sp.
GACCCCCACCATGTCAAGGTGGTGCTCTAACCAGCTGAGCTACGCGCCTGGGTCAGCCTCGGAGTGTAGCAGAAGCCCTGGGCGTCTCGGCCGGCTCCCGGCGTCGTTGCGGCCGTCGACCCGACCTTGCGCCTACTTGCGGCGGACCGAACGGACGCCGTCGATCCTGTCGGCGAGAGCCAGCACTCGGCCGAGCCGCGCGGAGTCGGCCACCTCGAGGGTGAAGGTCATCCAGGCGGTGCCGCCGGACGAATCGCGAAGCGACCGACTGCGTACGCCGGTGACGTTCATCTTCTCGCGAGCGAAAAGCTCGGTCAGGTCGCGAAGCAGGCCCTGGCGATCATCGGCCTGCACGACCACATCGACCGGGAATAGCGCCGACGACCTCTCCCCGGCCGGCGCACCCGATCCCCAGGCGACGACGATGACCCGCTCGGGCGATCGCCCCGCCATGCTGCGGTAATTGCTGCAGCTGGCCCGATGCACCGCCACGCCCTTGCCGCGGGTCACGTAGCCGCCGATGGCATCCGGTGGCGCCGGGCGGCAGCACCGGGCGAGCGAGGTCAGCAGCGAATCGACGCCGACCACCAGCACGCCCCCCGTCGGCCCCGGCGCATCGCTGTTGACGCGCCGCAACGCGATCGCTTCGTCGGGCGTCGGCAGGGGCGCCGCGGGCCGTAGCAGCGTCTCGATCGTGCGCAGCGAGAACTCGTCCTTGCCGACGACCTCGAAGAGTGCATCGGCGCTCGAAAAGCCGAGTTGCGCCGCCAGATCGCCCAGGCGCATCGCCGTGCGGCCCTCGCGCTGCAGCAGCTTCTCGACCGCCTCGCGGCCCCGGGCGATCGTGGCTCGTTGCGCCAGGACGTTGTACCAGGCCCGCACCTTGGCCTTGGCCCTCGGGCTGCGCAGATAGCCGAGTTCGGCGTTGAGCCAGTCGAGCGACGGGCCGCTGCCCTCCCGGGCGGTGACGATCTCGACCGTCTGGCCGCTTTGCAAGGGCGTGTTGAGCGGCACCACCCGGGCGTCGACCCGGGCGCCGCGGCATCGGTGGCCGAGATCGGTGTGCACGGAGTAGGCGAAGTCGACCGGCGTGGCGCCCGTGGGCAATTCGACCACCGCCGCCTGGGGCGTGAAGACGTAGATGCGCTCGTCGATGCCGTTGCGGGCCGGCGCGGCTGTGGCGCCATGCGGGGGCGGGTCGGCGATCGGCTCCACGGCCGATGTCGACGCCTGGCCCAGCCCTGCGGAGGGCTGCGGCTGCCGGCTGACGTCTCGCTCCCACGCCAGCAGTTCGCGCAGCACCGCCTTGCGCGCCTCGGCGATGCGCGCGCCCTGGTCGGCATCGGCGGCCAGGCCGGCATAGCCCTTCGCGCCGGCATCCTTGTAGGCCCAATGCGCGGCGACGCCGTGCTCGGCGTGCTCGTGCATGACCTGCGTGCGGATCTGCACCTCGACGGCGCGGCCCTGCTCGTCCAGCACCACCGTGTGCAGCGACTGGTAGCCGTTCGGCTTGGGGCGCTCGATGTAGTCGTCGAACTCGCCGGCCACGGGCCGGAACAGCTCGTGCACCCGGCCGAGCACCAGATAGCAGTCGCGCACCTCGGCGACGATCACCCGCACCGCCCGAAGATCGAGCACAGCGTGGAAGTCGAGCCGCTTGCCCTGCATCTTCTTCCAGATGCTGTGGATGTGCTTGGGCCGGGCGTGCACCTCGGCCCGCAGGCCATGGGCGGCCAGGTCGTCGCTCAGGCGCCGGCGGAAGGCCTCGATGCGCTCCTCGCGCAGGGCCCGGCGTTCGTCGAGCAGGCGGGCGACCGTGCGGTAGTCGTCGGGCTGGAGGAAGCGGAAGGCCAGATCCTCCATCTCCCATTTGACTTGCCAGATGCCGAGGCGGTTGGCGAGCGGCGCGAACACTTGCAGCGACTCCTCGGCGAGCTCGGGCGGGCACGGCAGCTTGGTCGCCGCGAAGAAGCGCAGCGTCTGCAGCCGGGAGGCCAGGCGCAGCAGCACCACGCGCAGGTCGCGCGAGAAGGCGAGCAGCATCTTGCGCACTCGCTCGACCTGCTGGTCACGTTGCGGAGCGCCGACCCGGGCGCCACGCGCCGCCTGCTGCAGCTGCATCAGCCGCCGGGTGCCGGTGACCACGCTGGCTGCCGAGGCGCCGAACGCCTTCGTGATCAGCACCTCGGGCTGGTTCAGGTGATCACCGGCGTAAACCAGATAAGCGGCGGCTCGCAACGACGGGGCCGCGCCGATGCCGTGCAGGATCGCGGCAACGGCATCCGCATGGGCCAGCGTCGGCTCGCCGGAGGGCAGCAGCCGGCCGGCGAGCAGCGGCTCGGCGAAGGCCCGGGCCCGTTGCAGCGGCAAGGCGTCGGCAGCGCCGTCGTCGTGGTGGTGGCCGCTGTCGTGATCCGAGGGCTCGTCGACCAGCCGGACGATCGCCGCGGCGGCCTCGGCTGGAGCCAAGGATCCGGTCTTCACGATCCGGCCTTCACGATCTGGCCTTCACGACGTGGGCTCCGCGACGCGGTTTGCGAGGCAGTCTTGACGACGCGGCCTTCACGACGGTCCGGTCACGACTGCAGGAACTCCCGAACCGCGGCGATCTGGTCGGCGACGACCAGCGTCGGGGCGTGGCCCACGCCGTCGAACTCGACCAGCCGCGCCCTCGGGCCGCGGGCAGTCATGGCCCGGGCCGTCTCGGCGGTGAGCAGATCCGAATCGGCGCCGCGCAGCAGCAGCGTCGGGCAGCGAACCGCGTCGTAGGCGTGCCAGAGGGCGGCTTCGCCGGCAGCCGCCATCTCGGCGGTCATGGCCTTGAAAGGCAGGGCGATCGCGGGGTCGTAATGCGGGCGCAAGCCGCCGGGCGATGACGAATCACCCGAGCCGGGCGATGACGAATCACCCGCGCCGACCGGAGCGGTCACCGGCCGCACCATCGGCCGGGTCAGCGCCAGCCATTCCTCCCGGCTGTGCGGGCCGAAGCCGCGCGAAATGCCCCACAGGTAGTCGGCGGCTTCATCGAGCGTCTGCCAGCGCACGGGCTGCCCCAGGTAGCTGCCGATCCGGGCGATGGCCGACGGCTGCAGCTCCGGCCCGACGTCGTTGAGCACCAGGCGATCGACCGGCGAGTTCGGCAAGCTGGCGAGGCCGAGACCGATCAGCCCGCCCATCGAGGTGCCGACCCAGTGCAGTGTCGTCGCGTCGAGCCGGGCGAGCAGGGTGACCATGTCGGCCACGTAGGCGGAAACCTGGTAGCCGGCCGGGTCGACGAGCCAGTCGGATTCGCCGCGGCCGACGACATCCGGGCAGACGACCCGGTAGTCGGCAGCGAACGCCCGGGCGAGAGTATCGAAGTCACGGCCCTGGCGGGAAAGGCCATGGGCGCAGACCAGCACCCGCGGGTTGGCCGGGTCGCCCCATTCCCAATAGGCCATCCGGTGCAGCCCGCGGCCGCCCAGGCACTGAACCTTGCGAAGGTAAGGCTCGTCGATCATCTCGTGGTTCCCCTGTGTAGAAATAATCGTAGTGCAAGGCGCCTCACTCTCGCCCAGCCGACCGGCGCATGGCAGGTTCCGGTTCCGGCCTGCTGCCCCGATCGCCGATCGATCAGCGGCTCAACTGCACCGAGCCGGTGACGCTGACCGACACGCTGGCGGTGCCCGGCTCGGTCGCGAGCGGCTCCTCGGCCGGTGCTGCCATCGTCTTCATCGCCATCGCGAACCGGGGGCTGGCGACAGCGCCGTCGCTCGTCTCGACCTGAACCTGCATGATCTGGTAGCTGGCGTAGCCGAAACGGGCCGCATAGTCGGCGGCGCGGGCACGGTAGCGGCCGATGGCATCGGCAGCCACCTGCGCTTCCGTGGCTTGCCGCAGTTCGCGGGAGATGTCGTAGCCGACACGGCTGATCACGAGTGTCGTGACCCGGCCGGCCAGCTGGCCGATCGCCTGCATGTCGCGTCCTTCGACGATCAGCTCCGCGCTGCCGCGCCAGCCGTTGATGACGCTGTTTCGGGCATAGCGGGGCGAGACGTTGAAGCTGCCCGTGCGCAATTCGAGCCGCCCGGGGCTCGCCACCTTGCGTGCCTCGGCCAGTGCAGCGTCCAGCGCCTGCTTCAGCTGCGACTGCACCGTCGCGGCGTCCGAGCCTTCCCGGGTCGCCGCCAGCGAGAGGCTCATCCAGTCGCGCACGACCTCGGTGTTGGCGCTGGCACTGAACACGACGACGCCCTGGGGCGGCGCTGCCGGTTCGGCCGCATGGCCGTTCGCCGCCGCAGCGGCCAGCAGCGCGCATGCGACGACCTGTCGGCCTCGCAGGTGCGCCAGGTGCGCCAGGTGCGCCAGGTGCGCCGAGTGCGCCGGGTGCTGCGTAGGCGCCGCGCATGGCCGGGGCTGGCGGGGCAGTCGGGGCAGTTCGTGCGTTCTGGCTCGATGAGTCATGCCAATCGCTCCATTGCAAGGGTTCGAGTCCCTTTATAACGTTCGAGCCCGCAGATGCGGCCAATAGTCGGCAGGCTATTCGAGCCTTTGGCCAACGACGGTCTCGGTCAACATGTAACAGCTGGTCAGATGGCCCGAAACGGGCTTTCCCAAACCCCAGAATCGCCGCTGTTACATATAGGAGCCTGCGCATGAACCAGACCGCCAACTCGCGCCCGGACCGGATCGTCGTCGTCGACGACGATGCGCGCATCCGCGACCTGTTGCGCCGCTATCTGACACAGGAAGGCTTCGAGGTCTTGCTGGCCGAGGACGGCAAGGCGCTGAACCGGCTGCTGACGCGCGAGACGGTGCACCTGATCGTGCTCGACCTGATGCTGCCCGGCGAGGACGGCCTGTCGATCTGCCG
>CAXTDH010000302.1:0-4839 GCA_964242405.1 uncultured Rhizobacter sp.
ACCGTGTATGACATGTGCAAGGCCGCCGACCGGGGGATGGTCATCGGCGAGGTGAGGGTACTGGGGAAGCTCGGCGGGAAGTCGGGGGAGTGGAGCGCCGCTCTCTGACGCTTCGAGGTGGGTCGACTGATCGCCATTCGACGATTCGCATTCAGCGGAAATCTTCGTATCTCAAGGCTTGCGACGCCTCCTGGCATTGGAACGGCGCCGCTTGCCCCGCTGCCGAGGCGTCGTCGCACTCCGAAAAGAAGTCGGTTGCCTGATCACTGCGAAACTCCCGCAGGCGGGCCGCGACGTAGCGCGCCTTCTCTGCCTCGCCGGCCGCGTCGAGTGCCTTTGCCCAGGCCAACAACAGGCGGGCATCCAGCAGATAGTGGGATGCCGTCGTGAAAGGCGCCAGCATCGCCGCGCCGCCTGCAGGCGGCGAATCCAGCGCCGTGGTGGCAGCGGCGTAGTCCGCATGATGGGCGAAGAACCAGCTGTGTCGGCCGTCTTCGATGCGCTGGGCCAGGGGGCCGGCGTCTTGGGGCGGGGCGAAGATCACGACCACCCGCAAGTAGTCGACCACCGTGTAGATGCCGACGGCGCACAACACCATCGAGGCGATCGAGAGCGGATTCAACTTCATCGTACGGTCGGTGTCGGCCGGCTTCGTGGACGTTGCCCGCGGTGCGCGCGCCGGCAACGGCGTCGTCGACCTGGCACCCAGGCAAAGCCCGAGCGCGAAAGCCGTCGGCAGCAGGAAGTAGGCGTACCACAGCGGGTACTCCAGCATGCTGTGGACGACGATCATGAACACGACCATGAAAGCCGCCCGCAGCATCGGCGCCTCGGGCGCTGCGTCGCCCCCGCCGCTTCCGTCGTGTCCCTCGCGGCCATCGCTTCCGTCCGTCCTGGCGCCTGACGACCATGCCGCCCGGAACGCGGCGACGAAAGCCCATCCCAGCAGCACCAGCGCCAGCAACGCCAGCGGGATGCCGAGCTCGACCACGAACTGCAGCACCAGGTTGTGGGTGTGGTCGAAGAAGGCGACCGGACGATGCGGAAACGGCGTCAAGGTCCAGGCGAAGTTGAACTCGCCGAAACCGACGCCCAGCCAGGGGTGCAGCCGGATCAGGGTGAGCGTGTTCGACCAGATGCCGAACCTCGAGCTCGAGACATCCCCCGCGCCGCTGAAGCGCGTTTCCCCGCCGAAGACGTGATTCGTGTAGTCGGCCCAGGCCGCGTTACCGGCCCAGAAGGCGGCGTAGGCGACCGGCGCTGCCCAAAGCAGCCGGCGCATCGACGCCGAGAGGCGCCGGTCGACAACGCCCCATCCGGCCAGCAGCAGCGTTCCGACCGCGCCGGTGCGCGACGCGGTCAGCACGACGACGAAGACGAACAGCAGGCTGGCTCCCCAGGCGAGCGAGCGCTTGACGACTCGCGTTTCGCCCAGCCAGACCGTCGCGATGACCGCCCAGAGCAGCAGGCTGCTGAGGTGGTTGGGCTGCCGCAGGTTGCCGACGGCGCGGCCCGGCAACGCGCTGCGGGCGATCCAGTCGCCGTCGGCCCATTGCGGCGCGTACACCTGGATGATGCCGATGAGGCTGCCGCCGAGGCCGGCGACGACCATGCCGATGCAGAACGCCCGAAATGCGGCAGTACCGTAACCGTGGCGATTCAGGCTCGCGCCGGCCATTGCTGCCAGCATGGCTGCCAGGATCGTGCCGGCGCTCGACAGAGAGAGCGACCACGGCAGGCTGGTCCACAGCGGTGCGGCGAGGGCCGTGAGCAGAACGAGGCCGAGACCGGCGAGCAAGGCGGCGAGGGCCGGGCTTCGGCCCGCCACCGCCGCCGAAAACGAGCTCGACTGCGACGACACGATCAGCTTCGGCGCCATCGCCAGCATCGACGCGAGCCACGCGCCCCAGCCGATCAACGAGGCGGCTTGGTTCAGGAGCGTGGCGGAGGGCGGGACGTTGAACGCGAGGAAGGTCGGCGATGCGATCGCGGTGCAGGCGAGCGCGGCCCAGGCGAGGTGCAGGGTGTCGGTCGATGACGGGCGGGCCGGGGTGAAACTGGGTCGAGACGAGGAAGAATCACGCATGGGCCCATTGTGCTGGGTCGCCTTCGACGTCGCGGCGCCCGCACCTCCGACCGGCTAGCCGTGATCTGCGCCGGCGCCGGTCGAATCCCTCGGCGCTCGCGATGCCGGACACGCGTAGCTCTTGCCCCAACGCTTTTCGCAGACCTTGTTGCGGCAGCGACGGGCATCGAGCAGATCGCTTTTCGCGTCGCACTTGCGCAGCCTGTCGGCGGTGCCCGGATCGTCTTGCTTGGACAGGCCGGCCACCATGCCTGGCGACGGCAAGGCGCCCCGACGGTCCAGGCGCGCGATGATGGCGGCGACGAGTTCGGTGTCGGCATCAACGTCGCCCTTGTGAGCCTTGCGAGCGCCAGCCGGTTCGATCCCCGTAGCGCCCGCCTTGGCGGAGACAGCGCCACCCGCGCCACCGGCGCGTGGCAGCTTCGCAGTCGCTTCGTTCGGATGGGACTTGCGGGCGTGCGCAGCCGCGCTCGATGCTGCCGGCTTCGGCTCGGGAACCGCCTCGGCACCGTCGAGGGCCAGCCTGTCGAGCGGATGGGTCGCCGGTCGTGATGCTGCGGTCATCCTGGCGCTTGCGGTCGGCGCCGTCGAAGCCGTCGTCGCGGCGCCTTGGGTATCGACCGTCGCCGTTTCGATCGACGCAGGGCTGGAAGCCGGCACCAATGTCGCCGCCACCGGCACCGCCAGGGCGACCGCTGAGCCGGCCTGCGAGCCCTGTACAGCCGACAGGGAGGAGGACGCGAGAGGCGATGCAGCCGGCGCCGACGCATCGATGCGCAGCCCGGTAGACGAGAACAAGGCGACGCCCACACCGGCCGCGACCACCAGTCCCGCGATGACGAAGCCTCGACGAGGACGCCCGGTGCCGCGCGGCCCCGACTTCGGCGCCATGCCGTCCGGCCCCAGCGACGCGAGCATGCGCGTCGGCGAGCCCGTGTCCGACCCGCTCCGTGGCCCTGAACCCAACAGGCTCGGACGGTCGGGCGCGGCGGCCCGCGGCGGAGGTGTCTCGTTATTCGATGATTCCATGCAGCAGATCCGACCCGCCACGAAGGCTCACCGATTGTCCAAGCGCACCCGGGGTCTCATCTTAGCGGCATGTGCCTGCGCCGCACCCCGCTCGAAAGCGGGATAACGGCGCGATAAGCCGCCCTTCCGACGGCCCCAGTCGAGCGGCCCTGCCCTTATCCTGTCCCCAGGCTGACTGATACCGCCGAATGCTGTTGGGTCTCGTTTTCTACTTCCTGCTCGTCGTCGGGGCGCTGGCGCTCGTGTGCCTGCCGCCGCTGCGCGAGCGTGCCCTGGACGGCGTTCAGAACCTGTGGTTTCGGGGACGCCGGGCGGGCGCTGTCTGGCGCGCCAACGGCGCTCGCCAGGCCAGCCGCCAAAGCGAGTCGTTGCAGAGCTGGTCGCAGTGGGCACAGCGTACCGTGCGACGTCATTCGAGCGCCGGCCTGGCGGCACTGGCCGTCGTCATCGCCTTGCCGCTGGCCGCCGTCGTGCTGCGGGGCAATTTCCGAGCCGACAGCTTTGATCCCAATGCCGCTCATGCCATCGACGAACGCGTCGCCGAATTGCTCGCGGGTGAGGAACTGGTACCGCCGCCGCCACTGCCACCCGAGTTTTTCATGACGTCGGAAGTCGAGGAGTGGCAGCCGCTCGCGCGCAGTGCGAGCCGGCAGTGGGATCTGCTCGACGAAGCCTTTCGTCAACGCCTGCTGATGAGTTTCAAGCTGCTCCGTGCCCAGTATGGCTACGACATGGTGCTGCTCGAGGGCTATCGAAGCCCGCAGCGCCAGGCCACGCTCGCCGCGCTCGGGTCATCGGTGACGCGCGCCGGTCCGTTCGAGAGCTATCACCAGTTCGGCCTGGCCGCCGACTGCGCCTTCCTGCGCGACGGCCGGATCGTCATTTCGGAGAAGGACCCGTGGGCCATGGCCGGCTACGAGCGCTATGGCCAAGTGGCCAGGTCGCTCGGCCTGGTGTGGGGCGGCGATTGGCGCAAATTGCGCGATCTCGGCCACGTCGAGCTCCATCGGCCCCGGATGCCGACGGGCGCTGGCGATAATCCATCGACCGCAGCGCCGTCGAGCCGTTGATCCCGAACAGGATCGACAACCACCACAGGAAGCAGATGGCACAACCTTTCATACTGGTCGGTGACAAGACCGACCATGGCGGCGTCGTCATCGAAGGGTCGGCGGTCAGCGATGCCGGTGGCCGATCGATCGCCCGCGTTGGCGACAAGGTGAGTTGCCCGAAGCGAGGCCACGGCGGCACGACGGTGATCGCCAGCGGCGACCCGACCTGCATCATCGACGGCAAGCCGGCCGCACGGCAAGGCGACAAGACGGCCTGTGGCGCGACCTTGATCTCGTCGCAAGCCGTCTCCACCTACTGACGACGACCGGGCTGTGCCGCATCTCGATGCCGGTGAGCACCTGGCCTCGTCTTCGCCGGGGCCTCGGCGACGTGCGTGGCCGCCGGGCCCTCGGCGACATGCGTCGCGGCCTTGCCCACTGTGGCGATGAAAGTCCTGTTCAAGTGGACCGCGCTATTCGTGGCGGTCGCCAGCCTGGTCTGGATCGGCGTGCTGTGGCACTGGCGTTCGACCCAGCGCGACATGGACAGCGGCGACATCGTCCTCTACCTGTTCATGCTGCCGGTCACCGTGTTCGCGCTGGTGTGGGCGGTGCGAGGGGCGGTTCGCGGTGCCGTGCTCAGGCAGGATGCGAAGGCGAGCGAAGCTGCGA
>CAXTDH010000303.1:0-4838 GCA_964242405.1 uncultured Rhizobacter sp.
TCGCCGGCTTGGACGTGTCAGACGTGTCGGAAGTGGTCATCTCATTCTCCAGATCGTGTTCAATTCGGTTGCCGTGGTGAGTCGCGCTCCGGCTCCAGCGCTAGGCCCGAACTCGGGCAGGTAATCAGCCTTCATCGGCCACCCGCCACCGTCCGCCCCGCCAGTTCCGCATCGGGCAGGTAACCGCCGCCGAGCGCGCGAATCAAGATCACCTGGCTGTCGAGCGCCCGTGCTTTCAGGTCGGCCGCCAGGCGACGCTGGTTCAGCACCGTCGCCTCGGCATTCAGCACCGTCAGATAAGTGCCCAGACCCGCCCGGTAACGCTGCGTCGACAAGTCGAATGCCGATTCCGCTGCAGCCTGGGCGCTCGCCTGCTCGGTCTGCTGGCGGGCGATCGACCGGATCGAGGTGATCTGGTCGGACACCTCGTGGACCGCGTCGACGACTGCGCCGTTGTAGCTCTCGACCGCCGCATCCAGGTCAGCCGTGCGAACGCGCAGATTGGCGCGCAGCCTGCCCGCATCGAAAATCGGCAGGCGGATCGCCGGGCCCACGCCCCACTGCTCGCTGCGGCTGTCGAAGAGACGGTCCAGGCCAATGCTAGAGAAGCCGACGAAAGCCGTCAGGTTGACGTTCGGATAGAACTGCGCCTTGGCGCTCGTCACGTCGCTGATCGCCGCCTCGACGCGCCAGCGAGCGGCGGCGATGTCGGCACGTCGCCCGATCAGATCGGCCGGCACATCGGCCGGCAGCGGCACCGCCTGCACCACGCCGAGCCCGGGCGTCAGGCTGTCGAGCGCGTTCGGCGGCTGCACCGTCAGGGCAGCCAGCGCGTGGCGTGTCATCGCGATTTGCTCGTCGAGCTGCTCGATCTGCTGGCGAGATTCGGGCAGCGAGCCCTCGCCCTGGCGCTGCTCGACCGTGGTGTCGAGCCCGCCCTGCACCCGCTGGCTGATGAGCCTCAGGATATCGGTGCGCTGCTGCAACGAGCGTACCGCCACGGCCCGCTGCTCGAACAGCCGCGCCAGCTGCACATAAGAGCGGGCGACGTTGCTGGCGAGCACCACCCGGGCCGCGTCGATGTCGGCCTGGGCCGCGCGAGACGCGCCGATCGCCGCTTCGATCGCCGCCTTGTTGCGGCCGAAGAAGTCGATCTCCCAGGAGCCGTTCAGTTGCGCCGTGCCCAGGCTGAAGGTGCCACCGCCGAGCGGCGGCGGGTAGATGCCGGTGGCGCTGAAGCGGTTGCGGGTCGCGTCGAGCTCGCCGCTGAGTTGCGGGCGGCCGGCGGCACGGGTCACGTCCAGCGAGGCCTGGGCCCTGTCCAGACGGGCCTGGGCGACGCGCAGGTTCGGACTGCCGGCAAGGCTGCGCTCGATCAGATCGGCCAGCACCGGGTCGCCGAAGGCGCGCCACCAGTCGGCCGAAAGCGAGGGCGCCGGCACGACGGCGTCCGTCGCCGAGCCGAGGGTCGCCAGACCGACGCTCGCCGGATCGATCGGCCGAGCTTGCGAAGCGATCCCGGCGCTGCTCGCGCAACCGCCCAGCGTCAGGACGACGCTGGAGGCAATCGCCACAGCGAATGCGGCGAGCGTCGGAAAGTTGTCGCGCGCGCTCTGCCACAAGTGCTCGACCCGGCAGGTCGAGGCGGGGTGGAGCGATGTCGGTTCGTGCTTCATGGGGGCTCGCTCTATCAGGTGGCTCACGCTGTCAGGGATGTGTTGGGCGGGCCGATGGGAGCCGTACGGTCCGGCGCTGGCGACACCGAGTCGCTGCATTTGCGCAGCGACTCGCCGGTTTCGAGCATCCGTTGCAGGTAGTTCTTGAGCGCCTCCCATTCGGCCATCGAAAAGCCGGCCAGGTGGGCGTTCATCACCTCGGCGAGCACGGCCGGCACCTCGACGATCGCGGCTTCGCCGGCCAGGGTCAGTTCGACCCGTACCACCCGGCGGTCGGCTGTCGAACGCACCCGCCGAACCAAATCCTTCTTCTCCAGCCGGTCGAGCAGCCGGGTCATCGCCCCGGCATCGATCTGCAGCCAACGGGCGAGCTCGGCGACGGTCGCTCCGTCGCACTTCTGCAACTTCAACAAGGGGCCCCACTGGGCACTCGTCAACCCGTGCGCCCCGAGCCGGCGGTCTGCCTGAGCCACGACGGACAGCACCACTCGCTTCATCAGATAGCCGACGCTCTCTTCCGCGCAATAGGTCGCGGGGTCGTAGAAGTTCGGCGTCGAGGGCAAAGTAGCTTGGGTGATCACGGCCGTTGCGATTGGTAGGAACCCTTGTAATATAGCTGCCTAGGCAATTATTGTCAAGGCGTCGATCGAAGTGCGAGCGGCGTGCCTGGTCGCCTTTCACTGGCCTACACTGGAGATCATGGCTTTGTCCGACGTGCGCTCATCCGCTCCCATCCGCCCTGCTGCCGCACCTGCCGCCGCACCTTCATCCACCGACAGAGCGGCGCCTTCCAGGTTGCCCGGCGGCGTACGGGGCGCACCGTCCGACGAGGGTGAGGCGCGCAAGAACGTCAAGTCGTTGGGTGGCTTGCGGCCCTTTTTGCGGCCGTACCGGGGCAAGATCACGCTCGCCGGTGTCTTTTTGGTGATGGCTGCGGTCAGCACGCTCGTCTTCCCGACGGCGCTCAAGTCGCTGATCGACACCGGCCTGATCGCAGCCGACCCCGGTTCGCGCGTCATGGCGCTGCGCAGCCACTTCTTCGCCCTGTTCGGCGTGGGCGTGGCGTTGGGCGTGTTCTCGGCCTTGCGCTTCTATATGGTGAGCTGGCTGGGCGAACGCGTCACGGCCGATCTGCGCAACGCCGTGTATGCCCATGTCGTCACCCAGAGCCCCGAGTTCTTCGAGACGACGCAGACCGGCGAAGTGCTGTCACGGCTGACCACCGACACCACGCTCGTGCAGACGGTCGTCGGCTCCAGCCTGTCGATGGGCCTGCGCAACCTGGTGTTGGTGATCGGCGCAATGACGATGCTGATCATCACCAACCCCTGGGTGATGACGCAGGTGCTCGGCATCCTGATCGTCGTCGTGCTGCCCAGCCTCTATTTTGGCCGCCGGGTGCGCCGGCTTTCCCGCGCCAGCCAGGACCGCGTCGCCGACACCAGTGCCATCGCCGCCGAAGTGCTGAACGCGATTCCAGTCGTGCAAAGTTACACCCAGGAAAGGCGCGAGGCCGACCGCTTCGACGTCGCGACCGAGAACGCCTTCATAGTCGCCATCAAGCGGACCCGGATGCGGGCGGTGCTGGTCGCCTTCATCATCACCGCCACCTTCGGTGCCCTGCTCTACGGCCTCTACCAGGGCACGCAGGCGGTCGAACGCGGCCAAGTGAGCGCAGGGCACTTCGGGCAGACGGTCGTCTACGTCATCATTTTGGTGAGCAGCGTCGCGGTGTTGTCGGAGGTGTATGGCGACTTGCTGCGCGCCGCGGGCGCCACCGAGCGGCTGATGGAACTGCTGGCGCTGCGCTCGCCGATCAGCTCGCCGGCCCGGCCGCTGGCGCTGCCGCCGGCCCGTGGCGGCTCGTCGCTGGCGTTGCGCGACGTGACCTTCCGTTATCCATCACGTCCCAACCAACCGACGCTGTCCAACTTCGACCTTGCCGTGGCCCCCGGGGAAACCGTCGCCCTCGTCGGCCCGAGCGGCGCAGGCAAGAGCACGGTCTTCCAGCTGTTATTGCGGTTCTACGACGTCGCCTCCGGTGAGGTCGTGATCGACGGCGTTCCAGTTCGGGCGGTCGCCCTCGACGACTTGCGCCACCGCATCGGCATCGTTCCGCAGGACAGCGTCATCTTCTCGGCCGACGCGATGGAAAACATCCGCTACGGCCGCCCCGAGGCGAGCGACGCCGACGTGCTGGCCGCCGCTAAAGCCGCCTTCGCCGACGACTTCATCCGCGCCCTGCCGGACGGATACCGCACCTTTTTGGGCGAGCGAGGCGTGCGCCTGTCGGGAGGCCAACGCCAGCGCATCAGCATCGCCCGGGCGATATTGAAGAATCCGCCGCTGTTGCTGCTCGACGAAGCCACCAGTGCGCTCGACGCCGAAAGCGAGCGCATGGTGCAGGCCGCGCTCGAGTCGGCGATGAAGGGCCGCACGACATTGGTGATCGCTCACCGCCTCGCGACCGTGCAACGCGCCGACCGCATCGTCGTGATGGAAGCCGGCGAAATCGTCGAAACGGGCACCCATGCGCAATTGGCGGCGTCGGGCGGGTTGTATGCGCGGCTGGCCGCGCTGCAGTTCACCGACGTGGACGGCAAGCCGGTCGCGGCTGGGAGCGAGGTGCTGCTGGCGGTGCCGGGATAATCGGCTGCCAGGCGCGTCAACGACGCCAAGCAACCAGTTGGTCTCAATTCACATGTCGTCGCCCACCAGCCACCCCTATGAAGACCTGATGCGCCATGTGCACGAGCACGGCGTGTTCAAGCCCGACCGCACCGGCACCGGCACGAAAAGCGTCTTCGGCTATCAGATGCGCTTTGACCTCAGCGAAGGCTTCCCGCTGGTCACGACCAAGAAGGTGCACCTTCGGTCGATCATCCTGGAGCTGCTCTGGTTCCTGCGCGGCGACGGTAACGCCCGATGGCTTCAGGAGCGCGGCGTCACCATCTGGGACGAGTGGGCCAAGCCGGATGGCGACCTCGGCCCCGTCTACGGCGTGCAATGGCGGTCGTGGCCCGCACCCGACGGCCGGCACATCGACCAGATCACCGACGTCGTCCATCAGATCAAGACGAACCCCGACTCGCGTCGCCTCATCGTCAGCGCCTGGAACGTAGCCGACCTGGCCGACATGGCGCTGATGCCCTGCCATGCGTT
>CAXTDH010000304.1:0-4833 GCA_964242405.1 uncultured Rhizobacter sp.
GGCCGTAGAGGGCGCCGCCGGTGGCGGGAAAGAGGCGCTCGAAATCCTGGGGAGTGGTCATCGTGCTGGCGCTGTCGTCGATGTCGATTTCCAGCCCGCAGGCGGCCATGCGCTCGAAGGTGCTGGCCTGGCATGCCGCCAGCTCGTCGCCCGAGAACGGCCGGCCGTCGCCCCGGGGCGGTGCGTTGACGATGAGCAGCAGCCGCTCGGGGCTGACGGCGGCGGGGGTGTCGGCAGATGAATCGGCCCGGTCCTGTGCGCAGACGTAGACCGTGGGCCCGGACGGCAGCCGGCCGGCGGCGAAGATGTCGTCGAACTCCTGCCGGTAGTTGCCGGAGAAGAAGACGGTGTGGTGGGCGAGCGGGAACCCGCGCGTCCGGACCTTCAGGTTCCAGGTGAGCGCCGACAGCGACCGTGCCGCGGCCGGCGAAGCAGGCGCCGCAGCCGTCGCACCCGCGCCGAGCCGCCCGGCCGCGAGGGCGCCGGCGTCGCCGTTGAAGACGACCGCATCGGCCTCCAGCGTCTCGCCGCTCGCCAGACGGACGCCGCCTGCCTGGCCGGCGCGCGTCAGCACTTCCGCCACTTCGGCGCCGTAACGCAGCGTTGCGCCGCGCGCCTCGGCCAGGTCGGCGAGCACCCGGGCGATCCGGTGCAGGCCGCCCGCGACCGACCAGACGCCGCTCTGCTCCACATGGGCGACCAGCATCAGCGTCGCCCGGGCCAAAAAGGGCGACGAACCGCAATAGGTCGCGTAGCGACCGAACAACTGGCGCAACCGGGGGTCGGGGAAGTAGCGGCCGAGCTCCTGCCAGAGCGTCTGGAAGGGCGAGATCCGCGTCAGCCCCTGCAGGCCCCGGATGCCGACGCGGGCTGCCAGTGAGACAGGGTTCGGTCGGGCGTCGCGCAGGAACGGTTCTTCGAGCGTGTCGTAGATGCCGCGGGCGCGGTCGCAGAATGCCAGGAAGCCGCGCCTGGCGTCGAGGCCGGCGAAGCTGGCGATCGAATCGGCCGAAAGATCCCGATCGGCATGCAGGTCGAGCCGCTCGGAAGTGCTCCAGGCATGGCGGGCGAGCAGGCTCAGCAGCGTCAGCTGCAGATGCTCCTGCAGGCGTGTGCCGACGCGGCGGAAGATCTCGTCGAACACCCAGCGCATGGTGAAGACGGTCGGGCCGGCATCCATCGCAGCGTCGCCCACGGTCACTTCGCGCAGCTTGCCGCCAGGTGTCGACGCCCGCTCGAGCAATTGCACATCGACACCGCCGGTTGCCAGCTCCAGGGCAGCGACGAGCCCACCCATGCCGGCGCCGATGACGATGACCCGCGGCCTCTTCACGATGTCGGGCATTTACTTGGTTGACGCGTCAGATTCATGTGTCTATCCTAACTGACACTTGTCAACGCAAACGGAAATTGACACCACGTTGCGGCAGCTCGACGGCCGCCCCGCTCGTTTCCCACTCCCCCACAACCTCCCACTTCGGACGCCCCGGCGCACACCATGAAGCCCATCACTCGCATCGAACAATCCTTGGCGGCGGCATTGGCGAGCGCTGAGGAGCCGGGCTGCCCGCCCAAGTTGGCAGGCGCCGTTCGGCATGCGGTGTTTCCGGGCGGCGCGCGCATCCGGCCGCAGCTCTGCCTGGCGGTCGCCGCGGCTTGTGGCGACGACGACCCGGTGCTGTCGGACGCCGCGGCCACGTCGATCGAGCTGCTGCACTGCGCTTCGCTGGTCCATGACGACCTGCCGTGTTTCGACGACTCGCCGGTGCGGCGCGGCCGGGCGTCCGTCCACTACGCCTGGGGCGAGAGCCTGGCCGTGCTCGCCGGCGACGCACTCATCGTGCTGGCCTTCCAGCGCCTCGGCGAAGCGGCCGCCCGGTCGCCGCAGCGGCTCGCGGGCTTGCTGCGCATCGTCTCGCGCGGCGTCGGCATGCCGCACGGCATCGTCGCCGGGCAGGCCTGGGAGTGCGAGCCGCGGGTGTCGCTCGCGCAATACCAGCAGGCCAAGACCGGCGCGCTGTTCGCCGCGGCCACGATGGCCGGCGCCCAGGCGGCCGGTGCCGACCCGGCGCCGTGGCAGGCGCTCGGCGAGTGGCTCGGCGAGGCCTATCAGGCGGCCGACGACATCCGGGACGTCGCCGGTGACCCGCTGCTGATTGGCAAGCCGGTGGGCCGCGACGCCGCGCTGCTTCGGCCGAGCACCGCGGCCGTCCTCGGGCTCGGCGGGGCGATCGCGCACTTCGACCGTCTGGTGGCCGCTGCCGTGTCGGCGGTGCCGCCGTGCCATGGCGCCGAGGGCTTGCAGATGTTGGTGCGGGCCGAGGCCGAGCGGCTGATTCCGAAGGCGATGTCGGCGGAATGCCTGCGCGCCGCGGCTTGACGCGGGCTGGCACCGGGCCGCCGACAGACGCAAAGGCAGAACGGCGTGACGAGCCGGTCGGCACCGATGAGCGAGGCGGCGTTCAACGCGTCCGACGCCATGACCGCCCCGGCCACTCTTGCGTCGGCAGCGCCGGCTGATTTCCTGGGCAGGTGGTCGGACCGCTGGCGGGCGCTTCGTGACCGCTTGCTCGCCAGCCCGACCTTCAGGCGCAGGGCGGCGGCCTTTCCACCGACCCGGCCGATCGCCCGCAAGCGCGCCGGCGATCTGTTCGACCTGGTCGCCGGCTTCGTCTATTCGCAGGTGCTGCTCGCCTGCATCCGGCTCGACCTCTTCAAGCTGTTGGCCGAAGGGCCCGAGACGGTCGCCGTGATCGCAGCGCGGCTCGACTTGCCGGTGGATTCGGCGCGCCGTCTGCTGGCGGCCGCCGTCGCATTGCGGCTCGTCGAACAGCGGCGCGGTCACGAGCGGTATGGCCTGGGGGCGCTCGGCGCGGCGCTGGTGGGCAACGAGGCGGTCGTCGCGATGGTCGAGCACCATTCGGCCTTCTACGCCGACATGGCCGACCCGGTCGGCTTGCTGCGCGGTGGCGGGGGTGCGGGCGAACTGTCCCGTTATTGGCCCTATGCGGCGGACTCGGTGGCGAGCGCCAAAAGCGCGACGGCCGCACCTGCCGCTGCGGCCGCTCCGACCGCGACGGCCGCACCTGCCGCTTCTGCCGCGACCATCGCTTACACCGCCCTGATGTCGGCCTCCCAGCCGCTGGTCGCCGACGAAATCCTCGACGCCTATCCGGTCGGGCGTCACCGCTGCCTGCTCGACGTCGGCGGTGGCGACGGCAGCTTCCTCGCCGCGGCCGCCGCCCGTGCACCGAACCTCCGCCTGGTCCTCTTCGATCTGCCGGTGGTGGCCGAGCGGGCGAGGGAGCGCCTGGCAGCGCGCGGTCTAGCCGACCGCTCGGCGGTGGTCGCCGGCAGCTTCCTCAACGATCGTCTTCCCGAAGGCGCCGACCTCGTCAGCCTCGTGCGGGTGGTGCACGACCATGACGACGACAGCGCCCTGACGATCTTGCGTGCGGTATGCGCCGCCTTGCCCTTCGGCGGCCGCCTGCTGCTCGCCGAACCGATGGCCGCCACGCCGGGCGCCGAGCGCATGGGCGATGCCTACTTCGGCTTTTATCTGCTGGCCATGGGCGGGGGGCGGCCGCGCAGCGCCGCCCGACTGACCGAGATGCTGGTCGCCGCCGGCTTCGAGCGTGTGCGCCGCTTCGCCACGCGACAGCCGTTGCAGACCAGCTTGCTGATCGCCGATGTCCGGCCGATTCGAGCAAATGCGGTGTAAATTTATATTGACACTGCCATCAGTAAGGCTAGGATGACATTCATCATGACGTGCATGACCTATCAGAGACGGCCCGATCGAACCTTGGTACGCCAGGTCACGCGGTCGGCGTCCGGACATTCATGAACACGCTGGCCATCGTCCTCGAAGAGCCGCGCCGACTGTCGCTGCGCCAGCTCGAGCTTTCGCCGCCCGGTGCCGAAGATGTCGTCGTCGACATCGAGTGGAGCGGCATCAGCACTGGCACCGAGCGGCTGCTGTGGACGGGCGCCATGCCCAGCTTTCCGGGCATGGGTTATCCGCTCGTTCCCGGCTATGAATCGGTCGGCCGGGTGACCGTCGCGGGTGCCGCGTCCGGCCGTTGCGTGGGCCAACGGGTGTTCGTTCCGGGGGCGACCTGTTTCGGTGACGTCCGCGGCCTTTTCGGCGGCGCTGCCGCCACCGTTGTGCTCCCGGGCGCTCGCACGGTCGAGGTCGGCGAGGCGCTGGCGGATCGAGGCGCCTTGCTGGCGCTCGCGGCGACGGCGCATCACGTGACCGCGGCGCCGGGTTCCATGTCACCGGAGCTGATCGTCGGCCACGGCGTGCTCGGCCGCCTGATCGCCCGTATCGCGGTGCTGCGGGGCGCCAGGCCGGTCGTCTGGGAGACCAACCCCGCCCGCCGTTCCGGGTCGGAAGGCTACGAGGTCGTCGACCCGGCCGACGACACACGGCGCGACTACCGCTCCATCTGCGACGTCAGCGGCGATGCTGGGCTGCTCGACAGCCTGATCGCCCGCCTCGCGCCGGGCGGCGAGGTGGTGCTCGCGGGCTTCTACCACCAGCCTTTGTCATTCGTCTTCGCGCCCGCTTTCATGCGCGAAGCCCGCATCCGGATTGCCGCGCAGTGGCAGCCGGCCGACCTCGTCGCGGTGCGCGACCTGGCGGAACAGGGGCGGTTGTCGCTCGATGGGCTCATCACCCACCGCGCCGATGTCGGCACCGCGAAGGCCGCCTACGCCCAGGCTTTCGAAGATCCCGATTGTCTGAAGATGGTGCTCGACTGGAGAAACAGATCATGACGAAGCTACTGCACCCGTCGGAGGCCCGCGCATGAACGGCGTCGTCGATCC
>CAXTDH010000305.1:0-4831 GCA_964242405.1 uncultured Rhizobacter sp.
GTGGATAACCGCGGTTGGCCGAGCCTGGCCCCGTACAATCTTCCGGCTCCCGAGATGACTTTTCCACAATGAGCGCTGACCTTTGGCAACGTGGCTGCGAGCGACTCGCGGCCGAGTTGCCCGAACAACAATTCAACACCTGGATCCGTCCTCTGCCATGCGCCGAGGTGGCCGAACAGGTCGACGGCAGCGCAGTCGTGACCGTCCGGGTGCCCAATCGCTTCAAGCTCGACTGGATCCGCAATCAGTACGGCGGCAGGATCGAAACGGTGCTGAGCGAACTGGCGGGCAAGCCGGTCAAGTTGGACATCACCTTGGCAGCGCGCGACGCCGCCGGGTTCGCGATCACCGGGGTTCTCGAGCAAAGCAATGGCGCGGCTGCCCACGGCCGGGCCGCCCATGAGGACGGCAGCAGCCGTTTGCCAGCCCGTGCCGTTGGCGGCGCGAATCTCTCGCCGCGAGCGAACGGTGAGCGTGCCGCCACGCTGGTGGCGGCACCGATGGCCACGACGACGCTGCCCTCCCGCTCCCGCCTGAACGCCGCCCTGACTTTCGACACCCTGGTGCCCGGTCGCGCCAACCAGATGGCGCGAACGGCCGCGCTGCATGTGGCCGGGGCACCGGGCCAGATGTACAACCCGCTGTTCATCTACGGCGGCGTCGGCCTCGGCAAGACGCACCTGATCCATGCCGTCGGCAATGCACTGCTTGACGACCGACCGGACGCCCGCATCCTCTACCTGCATGCCGAGCAGTTCATCACCGACGTGGTGAAGAACTACCAGCGCAAGACCTTCGACGAGTTGAAGGCGAAGTACCACCAACTCGACCTGCTCTTGATCGACGACGTGCAGTTCTTCGCCGGCAAGGAACGCACCCAGGAGGAGTTTTTCAACGCCTTCGAGGCACTGCTCGCCAAGCGGGCCCACATCATCATGACCAGCGACACCTACCCGAAAGGGCTGGTCGACATCGATGAGCGGCTGACCTCGCGCTTCGACGCCGGCCTGACGGTCGCGATCGAACCGCCGGAGCTCGAGATGCGGGTCGCGATCCTGATGCGCAAGGCGGAGCTCGAGGCGACGCTGATGCCGGAGGACGTCGCCTTCTTCGTCGCCAAGAACGTCCGGGCGAACGTGCGCGAACTCGAAGGCGCGCTGCGCAAGATCCTCGCCTACTCGCGCTTCTCCCACAAGGAGATCAACATCACCCTGGCCCGCGAGGCCTTGAAGGACCTGCTGTCGATCCAGAACCGACAGGTCGGTGTCGAGAACATCCAGAAGACGGTCGCCGATTTCTACAAGATCAAGGTGGCCGACATGTACAGCAAGAAGCGGCCGGCCTCGATTGCCCGGCCGCGCCAGATCGCGATGTACCTGGCCAAGGACATGACCCAAAAAAGCCTGCCCGAGATCGGCGAACTGTTCGGCGGGCGCGACCACACGACCGTGCTGCACGCCGTGCGCAAGATCGCCGCCGAACGACAGAAGAACACCGAGTTGAACCAGCAGTTGCACGTACTCGAACAGACGCTCAAGGGCTGATGCCGCCTGTCTACACAGCCAACCGCATCTGTCAAGCGGCAACGCTGGGGACAAATCCCGAACAAGTGACCGGTTGTCCACAGCCGGAGCAGCTGGGTGGAAGTTGTTGTTGTTTCGGTGCGGACGGACCAGCCCTCGCCCCCCATGGTTCGACCGTCTCCAAGTGGTTGATCGAACAAGCGAAAATGCGGTTGTCCACAGAATCGGGCCTTGCCTACTACTACCACCAAGTCAAAAGGTTCACATGATCGTCTTGAAGACAGCGCAGACAAAAGTTTTGAGCGCCCTCCAATCGGTTGCCGGGATCGTGGAACGCCGCCATACGCTGCCGGTGCTGGCGAACGTGCTGATCCGCAAGACCGGGCCGTCGATCGAACTGATCACCAGCGATCTGGAGATCCAGGTGCGGACCGTGGCCGAACTCGATGGCGACGCCGGCGACTTCTCGACCACCGTGGCAGCGCGCAAGCTGATCGACATCCTGCGGTCGATGCCGCCTGAGCAGGCCGTGACGCTGACCGCCAACCAGAACAAGCTCACCTTGCAGGGCGGCAAGAGCCGGTTCACCTTGCAGACCTTGCCGGCCGAAGACTTCCCGCTGGTGCAGGAGGCCGCTGACTTCGGGCCGGTGTTCAGCGTGCCGCAGAAGGTGCTCAAGGGCTTGATCAACCAGGTCCACTTCGCAATGGCGGTGCATGACATCCGCTACTACCTGAACGGCATCCTGTTCGTCGCCGAGGGCAAGAGCCTGACCTTGGTCGCGACCGACGGCCATCGGTTGGCACTCGCCCAGGCGACGCTCGATGTCGAGATACCGAAGCAGGAGGTGATCCTGCCGCGCAAGACGGTGCTCGAACTGCAGCGCTTGCTGAAAGACGAGAAGGACGGCGACGAAGGCCTGATCGAGATGCGCTTTGCCAGCAACCAGGCGAAGTTCAGCTTCAGCGGCATGGAGTTCGTGACCAAGCTCGTCGAGGGCAAGTTCCCCGACTACAACCGCGTGATTCCGAAGAACCACAAGAACAGCGTCACCCTCGGCCGAGCGCCACTGCTCGCCAGCCTGCAGCGCGCGGCGATCCTGACGAGCGAGAAGTTCAAGGGCGTGAGGGTCAATATCGAACCCGGCAGCCTGCGCATCGCCTCGAGCAATGCCGAGCAGGAAGAAGCCAAGGAAGAACTCGAGATCGATTACGGCGGCGATTCGATCGAAATCGGCTTCAATGTCGTCTATTTGATCGACGCCTTGACGAACATGAGTGTCGACATGATCAAGATGGAATTGCAGGACACCAATTCGAGTGCACTGATCACCGTGCCGGATCAAGCCGGATTCAAATACGTCGTGATGCCGATGCGAATCTGATGGAATGCGAAGCAAGCGTTTGAATTGACAGACAAAGCGGGCCATGGCCCGCTTCGGTATTTATTGACGGGTGACCTGAGCAGGGCTCGGGCAGCCCTCTGAGTGGAAAATCAGCGATGAGCGAATCGAACAAACACCCGCCCGAGCCCATCGGTGATGCCTTCGACAGGGCCAAGTTCGAGGCGGCGAAAGCGGTCGAGGCCGCGACCGACCGGGCCCTCGACGCGGCGACGACGCAAAATGTCGACGACGTCGAAAGCGCCCATGCGGCCGACAACGCCGCGAGAAACACCCGCCATGCCGCCGACAGCGCCGCCTATGGGGAGGGCAGCATCCAGATCCTCGAGGGCCTGGAGGCCGTCCGCAAGCGCCCCGGCATGTACATCGGCGACACCTCGGACGGCACCGGCCTGCACCACCTGGTGTTCGAGGTGGTCGACAACTCGATCGACGAATCGCTCGCCGGCTATTGCGACGACATCGTCGTGACGATTCACAGTGACAACTCGATCAGTGTCACCGACAACGGCCGCGGCATTCCGACCGGTGTCAAGCTGGACGACAAGCACGAGCCGAAGCGCTCGGCGTCGGAGATTGCATTGACCGAGTTGCATGCCGGCGGCAAGTTCAACCAGAACAGCTACAAGGTCTCGGGCGGCCTGCACGGCGTGGGTGTCAGCTGCGTCAATGGACTCTCGAAATGGCTGCGGCTGACGGTGCGCCGCGATGGCCAGACGCATTTCATGGAATTCCGGCAGGGGATTCCGCAAGACCGCATCGTCGAGATGCGTGCGGATGGCAAAGGACACCAGGTCGAAGTCTCGCCGATGAAGATCATCGGCGAAACCGAGAAGCGCGGCACCGAAGTCCATTTCCTGCCGGATCTGGAAATCTTCTCGAACATCGATTTTCACTACGACATCATTGCCAAGAAGCTGCGCGAATTGAGCTTCTTGAATAACGGCGTGAAGATCCGGCTCGTCGACGAGCGCAACAACAAGGAAGACACTTTCGCCTTCGCCGGCGGCGTCAAGGGTTTCGTCGAGTTCATCAACACCGGCAAGAAGGTACTGCACCCGACCGTCTTCGGTGCCACCGGCGAGAAGACGAGCGACCAGGGCACGACCATCACCACCGACGTGGCGATGCAGTGGAACGACGGCTACAGCGAGAGCGTGCTCTGTTTCACCAACAACATTCCACAACGCGACGGCGGCACCCACCTGACGGGCTTGAGGGCAGCGATGACGCGGGTCATCAACAAGTACATCGAGGACAACGAATTCGCGAAAAAGGCGAAGGTCGAGGTCACGGGCGACGACATGCGGGAGGGCCTCTGTTGCGTGTTGAGCGTCAAGGTGCCGGAGCCGAAGTTCAGCAGCCAGACCAAGGACAAGCTGGTCTCGAGCGAAGTCCGCGGCCCGGTCGAGGACGTGGTGAGCCGCGCGCTCGCCGACTACCTGCAGGAGCACCCGAACGACGCCAAGATCATCTGCGGCAAGATCGTCGATGCCGCCAGAGCGCGTGAAGCCGCGCGCAAGGCCAGGGAGATGACGCGCCGCAAGGGCGTGCTCGACGGCATGGGCCTGCCCGGCAAGCTCGCCGATTGCCAGGAGAAAGACCCGGCGATGTGCGAGATCTATATCGTCGAGGGCGACTCGGCCGGCGGCTCCGCCAAGCAGGGCCGTGATCGCAAGTTCCAGGCGATCCTGCCGCTGCGCGGCAAGATCCTGAACGTCGAGAAAGCGCGCTACGAGAAGCTGCTGACCAGCAACGAAATCCTGACCATGATCACGGCGCTCGGCACCGGCATCGGCAATGCCGGCGTCAATGCCAACGGGCAGGCCGGCTCGGACGATTTCAACGTCGCCAAGCTGCGCTACCACCGCATCATCATCATGACCGACGCCGACGTCGACGGCGC
>CAXTDH010000306.1:0-4773 GCA_964242405.1 uncultured Rhizobacter sp.
GAGCAACGCGTGCCGAGCTACCTCGCCGAGACGCTGGCGCAGCTGATCCCCGTCTACCAGGCGGCGAAGAATTCGGGCAACGACAACTACGCGACCGCGCAGCCCGCCGAACTCGCCCTCGTCATCAAGCAACTGGCCGCCGGCGCATCGGAGCTGCGCGACGAGATCGTCGACGCCTGGCGCCAGAGCGCGTCGATCACCGTGGGCTTCCCGCTCGTGCAGGTGAGTGAGATCGAAGCCGGCCGGGTCATCGTCACGCCCGCGACCTTCGGCTCGGATTGAGTCTCTCGGCGACGTCGGGCGATTGGAGCGCTTCCGCGGCTCAGGCGCGTGCCTGCGCGAGCAGCCAGGGTACGAGCCCCGGATCGTCATACGCTCGAGTCCACGAGTCGTGGCCCACGCCCGGATAGACGGTCAGGCTGGCGGTTCCACCCAGTCGCTGCAGCTCGGCCACGCACGCCTGCTGCCGCTCAAGCGGTACGAAAGGGTCCTGGTCGCCGTGATAGGCGCGCACCGGAACGCGCCGCATCGCCGCGACAGCCGCGGTGTCGACGTAGCCGCACACCGGTGCGATGGCGGCCAGGTCGTCCGGAAAGGCGCAGGCCCAGCGCCATGAACCGCTGCCGCCGAGGCTCAGGCCGGTCGCCAGGACGCGGCTCGGGTCGATGCTGAACCGCGTGCCGAGTGCGGCGACGAGTGCATGCAGGCGCCCAGGTAGCCAGCGCGTGCCCGGATCGGCCTGGGGGCTGCACACGATCATCGGATAGGCTTGGCCGCGAGCCACGAGCATCGGCGGGCCGCCGCGCTTGACGTCCTCGATGTCGAAGCCGCGTTCGCCCGCGCCGTGCAGGAAGACGAGCAGCGGCCAGGGCCGCGTCGACGCTGCATAACCGGTCGGAACGGCGATCTGCATGCGGCGGTAGGGCTGTTCATCGGGGCCGGACGGCTCCGCGGTCTCGGGCATCGACCAGGGATGCTGCTCGCCTTCCCGCAGGCCGGCTGGAAGCGGGGGTGGACGCTGACCAGGCGCGGGTTCGCGCGCGCAGCTGGACGAGAGCAGCGTTGAAGCGATCGAGGCCACCGTGCTCAGCGGCGATCTCGGCAAAGGCGCAAACCCCAGAGGCGCGCCGAACACCACACGCCTGCGGGTCGTCACCGGCGCCCCTGGCCGCGCCCGCCTACTTCGCCATCGCCTGGTCGGTCACCGCATGCGTCCAGGCGGCGGTGCCCGGGTCCTTCTTGATGACCGGATCACTGCCGCCGGCCATCAGCACCTTGACCGTCCGCTGGTAGGCCGCCGGGTCGAGCACGCCCATCTTCGGCGAGTTGGCGGTGGTGATCAGCTTGGCGACGTTCTCCAGCTGGCGCTTCTGCACCGCCGCCGTCGAGCCGCCCGAGGTGTCGGCGGCCAGCACGATTTTGACCGCTTCATCCTGGTTCTTGATCGCGTATTCCCAACCGCGGATCGACGCCTTGACGAACTTCGCCAGCTTGGCGACGTAGGCCGGGTCCTTCAAGTCGGGCTCGCGGGCGTAGAGGCCGTCCTCGAGCGTCGCGACGCCCTGGTCTTCATAGGGGAAGGTGACCAGGTCGGCCGGCTTGACGCCGGCGTCGATGACCTGCCAGTACTCGTTGTAGTTCATCGTCGAGATGCAGGCTGCCTGGTTCTGCAGCAGCGGGTCGACGTTGAAGCCCTGCTTCAGCACCTTGACGTCGGGCGCGCTGCCGCTGGTCTTCAGGCCGAGCGTGCCCATCCAGCTCAGGAACGGGTACTCGTTGCCGCCGAACCAGACGCCGAGCGTCTTGCCCTTGAAATCCTTCGGCGACGCCACGCCGCTCGCCTTCTTGCAGGTGAGCATCATTCCGGAGCGGTTGAAGATCTGGGCGACGTTGACCATCGGCACGCCGGCTTCGCGGGCGGCGAGCGCGCTCGGCATCCAGTCGACGGTCAGGTCGGCGCCTTTGGCGGCCAGCACCTGCGCCGGGGCGATGTCCGGGCCGCCGGGCTTGATGGTGACATCGAGGTCGGCCTCCTTGTAGAAGCCCTTCGCGGCAGCGACGTAGTAGCCGGCGAACTGCGCCTGGGGCAGCCATTTGAGCTGCACGGTGACCTTGTCGGCAGCCTGTGCGGCACCGGCGAAGCCGGCCAGCATCAGGGCAAGGGCGAGTGAGGTGTTGCGGGTCATCGTTGTCTCCGGGAGGTTGTGCCGGGTGGCAGGTGGATTTTGATCGGCTGGCGTTCGCCAACAGGTTGCGCACGGCCGGCCGCTACGTCGAGCGGACCGACGGATGCCAGAAGGTCGCTGCACGTTCGATGCCGGCCAGCAGGGCGTACAGCAGCGAGCCGGTCAGCGCGGCGACACCGATCGCCGCCCACACCAGCCCCATGTTCAGCCGCGCCGCCTCTGTCGAGATGCGAAAGCCGAGCCCCTCGGTCGGTGAGCCGAAGAATTCGGCGACGATCGCACCGATCAGCGCCAATGTCGAGTCGATCTTCAGCGCATTGAAGACGAAGGGCAGGGCGACCGGCAGGCGCAGCGACCAGAGCGTGCGCCAGTAGCCGGCGCCGTAGGAGCGCATCAGGTCGCGCTCCATGTGGCCGGATTCGGCCAGGCCGGCGAGGGTGTTGACGAGCATCGGAAAGAACGTCATCACCACCACGACCGCCGCCTTGGAGTGCCAGTCGAAGCCAAACCACATCACCATGATCGGCGCGATGCCGACGAGCGGCACGGCGCTCGCGAGCGCCGCGATCGGCAGCAGGCCGCGCTGCAGGAACGGGCTGCGGTCGATCGCCACGCCGACCGCGAAGCCGAGTGCCGCGCCCGCCGTCAACCCGATCAGCACCGAATGCAGCACCGTCTGGACAAAGTCGCCCGCCAGCACGCCCAAGCCGGCGTTGAACGACTGCCAGACGACGCTGGGCGCCGGCAACAATACCCGCGGAATGCCGAGCGACTGGGTCAGCAGTTGCCAAAAGACCAGCAGCCAGGCGCCGAACAGCAGCGGCGTGGCGTAGCGCGCCCACGGGCCGTCGGCATCGAGCGCCGCGACGCTGTTCACGCTGCTCACCGCCAGCAGCCCCAAGGTGCCGAGGTAGCACCAGAAGCCGGCGCGCCAGCCCGGCGCGTCCAGCAGCTCGCCCAGGCCGGAGCCGAGCAGCAGCAAGGGCGCGAGCGAGCCGAGCAGTGCCAGGGAGGCGTAGACGATCACCTGTGCGCGCGACGCCAGGCCGGTCAACGTCGCGAAAGCCGCATTCATCGTGCCGCAGACCGCGAACACCAGCGGTGCGGCGAAGTGCGTCCAGCGCAACGACTGCAGCTGGGTCTGTCCGAGGGGCCAGGCGAAGGAGGCGATCGCGAGCGCCAGTGCGGCGGCCGGCAGGAGGGGCGTATGCCTGGCGGATGTCATCGGTCGCCGGCAGCCAGGGCCGGACCGAGCAGTACACCGCAGCCGGCGGGCGGATGGCGGGCAGTCCTCATCGATTGCCGGCTCGTCGTTGCCGGCTTGACAGCCGCTCGAGCAGCGCCACCGCGCCCGTCAGCACCAGCCCGAGCAGTGCCGCCATCACGAGCGCCGACCAGATCTGGACGGTGTTGCCGTAGTAGGAGCCCGTCAGCAGCCGGGCGCCGAGGCCGGCTTGCGCGCCGGTCGGCAGCTCGGCGACGATGGCGCCGACCAGCCCGGCGGCGATGCCGACCCGCAGCGCCGGGAACAGGAAGGGCAGCGACGCCGGCACGCGCAGCTTCCAAAAGGTGTCGGCGCGCGACGCGGCGTAGGTGTGCAGCAGTTCGAGCTCGAGCGTTCCCGGCGAGC
The DNA here is from genome assembly GCA_964242405.1 of uncultured Rhizobacter sp. Classification (GTDB taxonomy): domain Bacteria; phylum Pseudomonadota; class Gammaproteobacteria; order Burkholderiales; family Burkholderiaceae_C; genus LMDS01. Next base: position 3,817 of record CAXTDH010000306.1, read on the forward strand.
GCAGCCCCTTGACGAGCGCGACCGCCACCGGAAAGAAGCAGAGGTACATCGCGATCACCGCCTTGGGCAGTGTGCCGGTCAGGCCGATGCTGCCGAGGATGACGATCACGATGGGCGCGATCGCCAGCACCGGCACGGTCTGCGAGGCGATGATCCACGGGAAGAGGCTGCGGTCCAGCGTGCGCGAGTGCACGATCGCGACGGCCAGGAGCACGCCGAGCGCGGTGCCGAGCAAGAAGCCGAACAGCGTCGCCGAGCTGGTGACGGCCGCGTGATACAGCAGGTTGCGCGGCGAATCGAGCGGCCAGCCGAAGATCGAGTCGACGAGGTCGGCGGCGATCTGATGCGGCGTCGGCAGCACCGGCCGCTGCATCGAGAGCGTCAGCCGGGCCAGGTCGGCGAACGACCAGCCGCCCGGCTGCTGCGCCAGCGTGCGCTCGATCACCTGCGGCGCGTTCAGCCAGATCGCGGCGGCGTACCAGACGATGGTGAGGGCGGCGAGCACCGTCGCGACCGGGCCGATCCGGTGCCAGAGCGCTTGCAACCCGTCGCGCGCAGCGTTCGGCTGGCCGGATCGACCCGACCGACCGGATCGCCCGGACGGACCGTTGCCGACCGGGACGGTGCCGGCGCGAAGGCGGTCCTTCGGACCCATCGAATCGATTGGACCTGTGGGACGCACCGAACCCGTCAAGCGGACGCCCGATCCGGCTGAAACCTCAGTGCCCATGCCCCTCCTGCAGCGACATCCGGACACGATGGGCGATTTCGGCGAACGCCGGCGTGTCGCGCACGTCGAGCTTGCGGTCGGGCGGCAGGCCCGATTCGATCACGTCGACGATCCGGCCCGGCCGCGGCGACATCACGACGATCCGCGACGACAGGAACACCGCCTCCGGAATCGAGTGGGTGACGAAGACGACGGTGCGCTTCGCCTTGGCCGCATCGGCTCGCCAG
>CAXTDH010000307.1:0-4761 GCA_964242405.1 uncultured Rhizobacter sp.
TCGGGTACTTCGACGCCGGCGGCACGGTGTTCTTGACGACCCAGTTCTCGAGCGCCGGAACCAGCGCGCGCTCGACCTGCGCCTCCGACACCGGGCTCGCGGCGAACTGGCACGTGCTGCCGGCCGCCGGTTGCGTCACGATGCCGGTACCGACACCCGCGCCGCCGCCATGCCCGGTGCCCGGAATCAGGTAGTAGCGTAGGTTGTCGGGCAGCGTCAGGTCACGGCCGGCGCCGTCGGTGACGACCAGCGACGCCCGCCCGCCCCACCATTCGTAGGCGCCGTCGATTTGCATGATCTTCGGGCAGGTGCTGGTCTGCAGGCACTTCTGCAGCAGGCCGTCGGTAGCGCCGCCGATCGGGTCGGTCGTCACGTTGTAGGCGAAAGGGAACTGGTCGCCCGGCATCCAGTGGTCTTCATGCTCCTTGGACCACCGGCCCGGCTGGGCGAATTGGGCGTTGACCCATGTCCGTCGACCAGCTGGGATGAGCGGCATCATGCCGTCGAACACCGGTTTGCCGTCGACATCCTTGTTGAAGCCCTGGTAGAGGAAGTCGCGCAGGAAGCGTCCGGACTGAGAAAGGCCTTCGCCGAGCGCGATGTCGAAATTGGTCGTCGGATTGGTCGGGCAATTACTGCCTGCCGCACAGGCCGCCGACTTCAAATCGGCGACCGGATTGGCATTGCCCTGGCTGTCGGTCGCCTTGTTCTTCAGGAAGCTCATCAGGTCGCGCACCGCGGCGAAGCCGATGCCCATGACCCTCGGGTCCTTGGCGCGGTAGCTGAAGTTGTAGATCGTGCCAGCGTCGGTCGGCAGGTTGTTGCCGCTCGCGTCAGGAACCGTCGCAGGCGGTGTGAATTGGACCGAGACCGAACCGTTCGCGTTCGTCACGTAGTTCCAAGTGGTGACAGGTGCGGACGGCGAGGCGTAGGTCTGCTGGCCGGCGGCGTTCAGGTACGTCTGGCGGGCGGTGAACGTGACCTCCGAAAGGTCGACTTGCGAGGCCGGCAGATAGCTGAGCGCAAGGGTTGGCACGCCCGCGAAGTCGGGCACGTACTCCTCCCGACTGAGAGCGGTGATCGATGTACCGTCGGCGTTTTTGGCGACCGGGAAGGTGGTGCCGATGCTGGCCGTGGCGCCATTGCCGGTTTGTGCGATGTCGCCTTGCCAACCGCTCCAGACGACCGTGTACCCGGCGCGCAGCAGCGACGGGAAGGTTGCATCGGGAACCCCTCCGGAGGTCAACGCACCGCCGCCGACAAACAGGGCCTGCGCGATCTTCGAGCCCCTGTTCACCACGTCGTAGAAGAGGACTCGACGCGCCGCTGCTGCGGTCTTCGGCCGCAGGATGACGACGTCGGTCGTGTAGGCGACATAGCCGTCCGCGTCGACGGGCGCCTTGTCGAGATTGACGATGCCGGCATTGTCCGCCGCCTTCGGGTCCAGCTTCCCGTGGACGATGCCGGTGATGACACTGTACGGCCCGGCCGCTCCGGCAGGCGTGACACCGTTGTACGCGTCGACGGTGGAAAGCACCTCAAAGCGATCCACCGCACCTGCAGGCCGTACCGGCGGCGAATCATCGCTGCTGCCGCAGCCGGCGATCAGCAGCCCGGTGGCCGCCAGCGTCATCGAAAGTCGCATGGGTCGTCTCCCTTATTGGAATTGGTGGACGAGAACCATAGGCAGCGCGGGCGCCCGCATCAATCAACATCGGTCGATGACTCTTTCGTTGTCCGAAACGATCAGGGGTAAACCCGCCAGAGCGTGGCGCCGGCGTTGCCGAGCACGCGGCGTTGATCGCAGTAGTCGCCTGCTCTCGCTCGCGGGCGGCTTCCTCGCGCCTTCGATCGCCGCACGGCTGCGTCCCACCATCGACGACGTTCCAAGCTTGAGGGCACTCGCCGATTACAGGCGATCACGGCGATTCCAGCCGAGCACCCGCCGAGCACGTGCTGCACCGAGAGCCCCGCCAGCGCGGCGCCCAGCGCGAGCGGCATCGCCAATGCACCGGTCTTCAGGAACGTCCAGCCGCTGACGTGCACGTCCTGCCGGCGAAGCGCGACCAGCCAAAGGATGGTCGCGAGCGATCCGGTCACCGACAGGTTCGGCCCCAGGTCGACGCCGATCGCGACGGCAGCCTGCACCAGCGGTGCGACGCCGGCGCTCGTCACCACCGAGCCGGCGATCAACCCGGCCGGGAGGTTGTTCATCAGGTTGCAGGCAAAGGCGACGACCGCACCGGCCGCGAGCCCGCCGAGCACCGGCGCGCCGGCGGTGGCCGACTCGAGCGCCGTCGTCAGCAGTCGCAGGAACCCGGCCTGTCGCAACCCTTCGACGACGACGAAAAGACCGGCCACCAGCGGCAGCACCGACCAAAACACGTGCTGGAGCACCGGCCAGGGCGACTCGCGCTTGCGCAGCGTGATGGCGAGCAGCGCAAGCGCCGCCGAAGCCAGTGTCGGCATGCCGAGCGCGGCGTCGAGGGCGGAGGCGCAGAGCAGCACCGCCGCGGTCAGCGCCACGCCTCCAGCCGCCAGGCGGCCGGAGGCCGAGAGCGCCGGCACCTCGACCTGCGCCTCGATCGCGTCGGCCAGCTCGGCCCGCGACCGCAGCCGCAGCACGAAATAGGTGACGACGATCGACAGCAGCGACGGCAGCGCGAAGCGCGTCAGCCAGGCGCCCAGCGAGGGCAATTTGTCGCCGAACACCACCAGGTTGGCCGGGTTCGAGATCGGCAACACGAAGCTCGCGGCATTGGCGATCAGCGCGCAGGCGAGCAGATAGGGCAGCGGCCGGGCGCGGGCCTTGCGGCAGACGGCCAGCACGGCAGGCGTGAGCACGACCGCCGTCGCGTCGTTGGACATCAGCACCGTCACCAGCGTGCCGACGCCGTAGACCAGCAGGAACAGCCGCGGCGCCGAACCCTTCGCCTGGCGAACGCAGCGCGCCGCCAGGTGGTCGAACAGCCCTTCGCGCTCGGCCAGTGCCGACAGCAGCATCATGCCGAGGAGGAACAGGTAGACATCGGTGCCCTGGCCGACCGCCGCCAAAGCAGGCGCTGCAGCCACCAGACCGAGGCCAACGAGTGCGGCCGCCCCGGCGACGGCCCACCCCACTTCCTGCGACTTCCAGGGCCGCAGGACGACGCCGAGCAGCGTCGCCGCCGCGATGAGGTAGATGAGCAGCGGTCGGGACATCGTAGGCCGGTCGAAAAGGATTTCGCTGCCGATCGACGACCGTGACGACGGCCGCATGCTGCGATGCGGACAGTCGCGGCCGTATTCTCTTTGACGGCAACCCATTTGCCCTGAGCCGTCGGGCGCCGGCCACGCGGCCGTCTAGAGGCGGGCGGCGCCGGCCGCATCGCCGGTCGGCCTGCGACCGGCGATACTGCGACCTGTTCAGCCCGACCCCTTTCGTCGACCGCGACCTGATGGACTACCCCGGCAACCTGTTCGTCGTCGCCGCCCCCAGCGGGGCCGGCAAGTCGAGTCTCGTCAGCTCGCTGCTGCAGGTCGACGCGCACCTGGTGGTGGCGGTTTCGCACACCACCCGGCCGCCCCGGGGCCAGGAGCGCGACGGCCGGGAATATCACTTCACCGACGAGCCGACGTTCCGCACGATGGCCGCCCGGGGCGACTTCCTGGAATGGGCGGAGGTACACGCCAACCTGTACGGCACATCGCGCGGCGCCATCGAAGACCGGATCACCGGCGGGCAGGATGTAGTGCTCGAGATCGACTGGCAGGGCGCGCTGCAGATCAAGCGGCTGTTTCCCAACGCCATCCTGATCTTCATCCTGCCGCCGAGCTGGGAGGAGCTGCTGCAGCGCCTGCACCGGCGCGGCGAAGACCAGCCGGAGGTGATAGCGCGGCGGATGCGAAACGCCCAGCTCGAAGTGTCACAGGCCCGCCATTTCGACTTCGTTATAATCAACGCCTCCTTCGAGACGGCGCTCTTCGATTTGAAGGCGATCGTCCACTCTCAGCGGCTCAAGTACGCCGCCCTGCAAAGGAGCCGGTCGGCGGTTTTCGCGGCTCTCGGGTTGGGTTGACTCGTTGGCTCTCCTGATCTGCCGCGGCATACCGGGCGCACCTCTGTCACCCTGCCCTTCGATCTGCCCACCTGGATTCACATGGCCCGCATCACCGTCGAAGATTGTCTCGTCAAGATCCCGAACCGCTTCCAGCTGGTGCTGGCCGCTACTTACCGGGCCCGCATGCTGAGCCAGGGCCACGCGCCGAAGATCGAAACCAAGAACAAGCCGGGGGTGACTGCGCTGCGCGAGATCGCGGCCGGTGAAATCGGCATCGAGATGCTGCGCAAGGTGCCGGTCTGACGGTCCACTGACGCGCGGCTCGCGTCGAGCTGCGCCCCGTGGGTGGAATCGCAACCGGCCGCACCTTGCTTGTGGCTGTTCGGCGCCCGTCGCGGCTGGTCCGCGCCCGTCGCGGCTCGTCTGCGCCGAGCCCGTCCGTGCCTTTCGCGGCTCGTCTGCCCCTGTCGCGGCTCGCCCACATCCCCTTGTCGACGCCCGGCCACGTTACGAGCTAAATTCGGGTGATGGTCGCCCGCACCGCCGACACCCTGCGTGACCCGCCTCAGCCGGCGGTCAAGCGCCCCGCCGCGCCTGCCGCGAGCGACGCGGCCGCAGCGTCTTTCGCTGCACTGACGCACAAGCTCGACTACCTCGACCCGGCCGACATCAAGCGGGTTCGCGAGGCCTACCGCTTCGCCGACGTGGCCCACCTCGGCCA
>CAXTDH010000308.1:0-4740 GCA_964242405.1 uncultured Rhizobacter sp.
TTCCAGGCCAACAACCCGACCGCGCCGAACAAGCCGGTCGCGGTGATGATGGTCTACAACAACACCCCGGCGGCCGTCATGGCGCTGAAGAAATCCGGTATCAAGGCGCCCGCCGACCTGCAAGGCAAGAAGCTCGGCGCGCCGGTGTTCGACGCCGGGCGCAAGGCCTGGCCGATCTTCGCCAAAGCCAACAAGATCGGCGATGTCGCCTGGACGGCCATGGACCCGACCTTGCGCGAGACGATGCTGATCCGCGGCGATATCGACGCCATCACCGGTTTCTCGTTCACCTCGCTGCTCAACCTGGAGGCGCGCGGCGTCAAGGCGGCCGACGTGGTGGTGCTGCCCTACCCCGACTACGGCGTCAAGTTGTACGGCAACGCCATCATCGTCTCCGACGCGTTCCTGAAAAAGAACCCGATGGCCGTCAGCGCCTTCCTGCGCGCCTTCACCAAGGGCATGAAGGACGTGATTGCCGACCCGAAGGGTGCCATCGTGACGCTCAGGAGCCGGGACGGCCTGATCGACCCGGCGCTCGAGGAACGGCGCCTGAAGATGGCGCTCGAGGCGACGGTGATGACCGCCGATGCCCGCGCCGAGGGCTTCGGCAACGTCTCCACACCGCGCTTGTCGCTGATGGGCAGCCAGGTATCGGACGCCTTCTCGACCAAGGTGCGGGTCGACAGCGCGACGATCTGGAACGCGTCGTTCCTGCCGACTGCCGCCGAGCGCGACATCTTCGCCGGCAAGAAGTGACGGCGCCGTTCGTCGAGTTCGCCGGCGTCTGGCTGGCCTACGACGAAGCCCTGCTCGCCCAGCAGCAGTTCGCGGTCGAGGACATCTCGCTGAGCGTCGAGCGCGGCGAATTCATCGCCATCGTCGGCCCCTCGGGCTGTGGCAAGTCGACCTTCATGAAGCTCGCGACCGGGCTGAAGATGCCGTCACGGGGACAGGTGCGGGTGAACGGGCGGGAGGTGTCGGGGCCGCTCAAGATCACCGGCATGGCGTTTCAGTCGTCGTCGCTGCTGCCCTGGCGCACGACACTCGGCAATGTCATGCTGCCGCTCGAGATCGTCGAGCCGCACCGCTCCGCCTTTCGACAGCAGCGGGCGATGTACGAGGAAAAGGGCCGGCAGTCGCTGCGCAGCGTCGGCCTCGGCGGCTATGAGGACAAGTTCCCCTGGCAGCTTTCCGGCGGCATGCAGCAGCGGGCGTCGATCTGCCGCGCGCTGATTCACGAACCCGAGTTGCTGCTGCTCGACGAGCCGTTCGGCGCTCTCGATGCCTTCACCCGCGAGGAGCTGTGGTGCACCCTTCGCGACCTTCATGCGGCTCAGCGATTCAACGTGATTCTGGTGACGCACGATCTGCGCGAAGCGGTGTTCCTGGCCGATACGGTCTATGTGATGAGCCGCGGCCCGGGTCGGCTGGTCGCCCGGAAGCACATAGACTTGCCACGACCGCGCGAGCTGGAGGTGAGCTACAGCGGCGAATTCACCGCCATCGTCCATGAACTGCGCAGCCACATCGGTGCGATTCGCCAGCGTTGACGGCGGGATGGCCGCTTGTCGGGGCGTTGACGACAGATCGTGCCGGGCGACAAAGGGCAGGAGATGAGCCGGCGTGGCGTTTCCCGGACGGTAGCGGTCGAGATCGATCCGGGTGAACTCGCCGCCGGTCGCGGTGCCGAGGCCGGCAGCCTGGCGCGCACCGTCGACCGCACCTTGACCACCTCCGTCCGGCTTTCGGGCAAGGCCGGACCGGTGACCCGGCTGCGGCACCTCGACCTGCAGCAGCTGGCGGCGCTCGAGGTCAGCGGCGGGCCGATGCAGCTGCGCAACGACCTCTGCACGCCGGGCGCCGTCTTCATCTTTTTGCTGGTGGCCGGCGATTGCACGATCCGTTGCGAGGCGGGCGAAGTCCGGCTGCGCGCCGGCCAGTTCACTCTTCTGCGCGGTGACCGGACCGTGCAGGCCTTGCACACCGAGGCCTTCCAGGTCCGCGGCACCCGCCTGCCGGCCGCCCAGCTCGAAGGTGAAATGGCGGGTTGGATGTCGGCCGAGCTGCTGCCGATCGACACCGCGAGCGGCGCGGGGCAGCTGCTGTATCAGCTACAGGACGTGTTGCTTGCAGCCGGCGCCGAGCTCACCAACCGCAGTGCCGACGCCTATGCCCGAGCGCTCGCGAGCGTGCTCGCCGATGCGGTGCGCGGCGTGCTGCCGAACGCCGGCGAGCTGCCCGGGCAGACGCAGGCGGAGCACCACAAGCGCCGGATCCGGGCGCATGTCCGAGCCCATCTCGCCGATCCGCTGCTCGATGTGGCCGGCGTCGCGGCCGGCGTCGCCCTGTCGATCGGCCATGTACACCGGCTGTTCGCGAACGAGCCGCTCTCGCTCGCCGCCTGGATCCAGGCAGAGCGGCTCGACGCCTGCCATGCGGCGCTGCTCGCCGGCATCGGCCACGACCGCACGTTGACCGAACTGGCGCTTTCCTGGGGCTTTCGCGATCCGGCGCATTTCAGCCGCAGCTTCCGCCGCCGCTTCGCGGTCACGCCCAGCACCTTGCGCCAGCGCGTCGCCGGCTTGTCCTTCAAGCCGATGCCTCAGGTCGACGGCACCAGCAGGTAGCTGTCGAAGCCGGCACCCGCATGGACGATGTGCCGGCCCTTGTTCAGGCGCGGCGGCTGGTCGTCGATCTGCGGGAACACCTTCTGCCATTGACGAAAACCCGCGACCGAGAGCTGCAGTGTCTGGCCGGCACGGTATTTCGTGCCGGCCGGCGCCAGGTCGAACTCCACCGGCAGCACCTCGCCGGCGGTCAGCTTCTTCGGATGGCGGTAGGTGTAGTACGGCCGGTAGGCGGTGCTGCGCGCCGGGTCGAGTTCGCGGTGCGAGGCGCGATGGCGGCTGAACGGGCCGTACGACGTCGGCGCCAGGTTGGCCGCAATGGGGCTGTTGAAAACGGTCGGCGAGCCGTCGGCATTGAGTTTCCTGACCTGCACGAAAACGTCCATGTCGTCGCTGCCGTCGGCCTCCAGCCAGACGCGCAACTTCATGTAGCCGGTCAACTCGGTGTCGGCACCGAAGGTGTAGGTGAAGAGCGCCTGGCCGGCGTTGTCGTCGCTCGGGTAGGCGACGCTGGCGGCGCTCGCGACCGGGCTGTCCTGCAATTTGCCGCTGGCGGCGTTCAGCCAAAGCGGCTTGTAGATGGTGCGGGCGAGCGGGAACGCGGCCTCCGGCCGGTTGACGATGTCGCTGAACCCTTCGTCGAAGACCGACAGGCGGACCGCCGGGGTCGCCGTCCAGCCGTTGTCGGCGCCCTTCAGGTAGTGGTCGAAGAACTTGAGAAGGTCGGCGTGATTGGCGTAGTAGTCCGGCCATTCATGGCTGTTGTGAACGCGCAGCCACTTGGCGGTCGAGGCGATGCCCTCCCAGCCGAAGAAGGTGCCGGGCGAGTGCAGGCTGTTGGTCCAGCTGGCGGTCACGTAGGCCGGCGTCTTGACCGCGGCCAGGTTCGCGATTCGGCTCTCCCAGTGGCTGTTCATCAGCGGGTACTTGGCGATCATGGCCGCCGTGTCCTCGGTGCGGTTGCGGCCGTAGAGCGAGGTGAGCGTGATGTTCGCGAACTGTGCATCCGGGATGCCGCCGCGGCCGACATCGGCACGGTACAGATCGACACCGCCCTCCCACGGCGCGATCGCCGCCAGCGACGGCGGTTGCGAGGAAGCGATGAACCACTGCGAGATCGTCAGCCAGGAATTGCCAGTCAGGCCGACCTTGCCGTTGCTCCAGTCGCGCCTGGCGATCCACTCGATGACGTCGTAGCCGTCGAGCGCGCACTGCGGGCCCCACTGCAGGATGTCGCCATCGCTGACGTAGGAGCCGCGCGGGTCGGGCGACACGACCGCATAGCCGCGGGCGCACCACCAGGCCGGGTCGGGGCCTTCGAAGCGCTGCAGGCCGGAGAGCTGGTCGATGTCGATGCCGAAGCTGCGCAGCGCCGCGGCTGGCAGTTGCGGCCGCTCCTTGCCGTAGGGCGACCAGCCCATGATGGCCGGCAACGGGGTCGTGACGCCGGCCGGGCGGTAGATGTCGACGACCATCCGGGTGCCGTCACGCAGCACCACCTCGACGTCCCGCTCGAAAGTGATGTCGACCGGCATCTTCAGCCCCCAGTCGGACGTGCCGTCGGGGTTCGGACGGGCGTAGGTGCCGGCGGCGAGCGTCGTCTTCGAGGGCTTGAAGCCGGGGTAGTCGGTGGCGGTCGAGAGCGGCGCGGAGGGCATGAAGAGCAAGGCGACCGGCGCGTCGTCGGCCGCATTCGCCGCACTGGCGGGGGCGCTGTCGTCGCCGTCGCCACCACAGCCGCCGAGCAGGGGCAAGGGCAACATCGCCGAGCCGCCGGCGAGCCCGGCCAGGCGCAGCCATCGGCGTCGATCGGCGCGGATGGGGGCCGAGTCGTCTCTCTCCGACGGGACCGAAGCGGCAAACAGGGGATCGTCGATGTCGGTGGAACTCATGGCGTTGTCTCCGGTGGTTGTCAGCGCTGCCCCGCGCTGTCGACATCGCGTCGGCTTGGCCGGGCAGCTGCATCTTTGCGGTTGCACGGGTGAGTTGCTTGTCCGTATGTCGCATCGTCTTGTTTAAGAGCCGCAGCTCCGGCCGGGTGGGGCGGCAGGGCGAGCGGCAAGACAACGGCACGAAGCGTGCATTCGAGGCTGCCGATGACGAACCGCCGCGT
>CAXTDH010000309.1:0-3859 GCA_964242405.1 uncultured Rhizobacter sp.
CTGCAGCTGCACGCTCGCCCAGGCGGTGAAGACCTGGGCGGCGTGGCTGTGGCGCGCGAGCTTGGGCGAGCCGGTCGTGCCGCCGGTGTGAAAGTAGGCGGCGATGTCGGTCGGGGCGATGTCGCGGCCGCTCACCAGGTGGTCGTCCGGCTGCTGCCGCAGCTCGGCAGCGAAGTTCAACACGCCCGCGGGCAGTTCGAGCACAGGGTCGGGCACCCTCACCTCATCATGGGGTGCGACTCGCAATACCGTGACCAGCGTCGGCACCAGCGCCTTCAGCCGAAGCGCCTTCGACCACATGCCAGAGTCTTCCTCGCCGCCATAGGCGATCAGCACCTTCGCCCCGGCGGCCGTCAGCATCGACGCCAGCTTGTCGTCGACCAGCAGCGGGTTCAGGGGTTGGACGATGCCCGCGGCCGCGCCGCCCCAGAGTGCCAGGTGGTACTCGAGGCACGCCGGCAGCAGCACGCCGACCGCGTCGGTAGCGGCTATGCCGAGGCGGTGCAGCAGGTTGGCGGTGCGGTGGATGCCGGCCAGCAGCTCCGCATAGCTCCAACGAATCGGCGGATCGGCCGGTTCGGCCGTGCGCAGGAAGGTGAGGGCGGTCTTGTCACCGAAGGCGGCAGCGGCGTTGCGAAAGATCTCGTAGGTGCTGCGGACCGTCACCGCCTGCTCGAGCGGTGTCTCCTCGAGCCGTCGGATGTCGGCGAGGCTGCGCACGGGCGAGCGCGCCGCGAACGGAGCCGCCGCAGCGGTCGGGTGGGAGTCGGGCATCGGCGTCTCCTGGAGACTTCTGGGTTCAAATCGGTGGCCGGTGCAGTTTAAGGAACAGGGAACGGTCTGCCGCAGGCGGCGTTTGCCCGAAGCTCGAATTCAGGCAACATCGGCTTCTCGAATCGTCATGGGCAGCAGTCTCGAAGAAGCACACGACCGCTGATGCGCAGCGGATAGGAGTCATCATGAAACAACTCGAAGGCAAGGTCGCGATCGTGACCGGCGGTGCCGCCGGTTTCGGCGAGGGCATCGTTCGCAGCTATCTGGCCGAAGGCGCGAAAGTCGTCATCGCCGACCTCGACAGCGCACGCGGCGAAGCGCTGGCGCAGGAACTCGGGCCGGACGCGGCCTTCGTGCGCTGCGACGTGTCGGTCGGCGCACAGGTCGATGCGGTCGTGCAGGCCTGTGTCGGCCGCTTCGGCCCACCGCAGATCGTCGTCAACAACGCCGGCACCACCCATGCCAACCGCCCGCTGATGGAAGTCGACGAAGCGACCTTCGACCTCCTGTTCGCCGTCAATGTCAAGTCGATCTTCCACATGACCCGGGCGGTCGTGCCGCTGATGCGCGCGGCGCGCCGCGGTGTCATCCTGAATGTCGGCTCGACGGCGGGGTTGCGGCCGCGGCCCGGCCTCACCTGGTACAACGGCAGCAAGGGCGCGGTCAACCTGCTGTCGAAGTCGTTGGCCGTCGAACTCGCGCCGGACAACATCCGGGTCAACGCGATCTGCCCGGTGATGGGCGAAACCGGCTTGCTCGAGAAGTTCATGGGCGTGCCGGATACGCCGGAGAACCGGGCCCGCTTCATCGCGACGATTCCGCTTGGCCGCTTGTGCAAGCCGTCCGACGTGGCCGCGGTCGCGTTGTTCCTCGCCAGCGACAGCGCGGAATTCCTGACCGGAATGGAAGTGCCGGTCGACGGCGGCCGCACTGTTTGAGCCGACCGATCGCGCTCTAGCAGGTGGGGTCGCACCCTGGTGATCGAGCCCCGTCGCTCGGCCAAAAAGTGCAGCCCTCCGAGCGGAATTTCCGCCGAGGGCTGCTGATAACAAGAGAACCGAGGCCCGCCGCAGCCGCCCGGGTGTTCCGGGCGATCACGGCGCGAGCCGTTGCCGCAAGACTCAGGCGTTGTTGCGACGACGAGCCATGAAGCCGAGGGCACCGAGGCCGGCCAGCATCAGGGCGTAGGTCTCTGGCTCCGGCACCGGCGCGGCGACTTCGAAGGCGACGCCCGACGACTTCAGCACCAGGTGATCGATGACGTTGTTGCCGGTGCCGGTGATGGTGAAGAGACCCGTGGCGCTGTTCGCGCCGTTGGCCATCATCGAGAACTGGCTCTGCAGCATCGAGCCGGTGTAGCTCGTCATGGCACCGTTCAGGCCGAAGATGTCGACCGTGTTGTACGTGTCCGGCGAGCCCCAGACGAAGCTGTAGAACTTGACGTCACCGGTGTTGATCCGGGCGCTGCCCTCGCTGCTGCCCTGGCTGCTGACGACCAGGTAGTCGCCTTTGACGCCTTGCGGCTGCAGGTACATGTTGACGACGCTGGTGGATTGGACCGACGCCTTGATGCCGTCCGTGAACGACGGCGCGGTGTACTCGCCGGCCGGAACGGCACCGAAGGTGTAGGTGTAGGCGGGAACGTCGACGACGGCGTGGGCTTGAGCGGCGGCCAGAGCGACGGCGGAAACGAGCAGGGTGCGAAGCAGTTTCATGGTGGTGAGTACAGGTTGCAGGTGGAGGGAAAGTGGTGAAATGGATCATGCGGACGCAATCCATTTCGGGGCACCGCCCGACCCGGGGGACCCCTGCCTTCCATCCATGCAACAAGTCACGCGATACCGTTTCGTTCGCGTGTCGGATTCGAAATCGACTATCTCCGATCGACCGCCAGCTTCAAAAACACCTCGCGATCGGGCGCGAAGTTGGCGTAGAGCGGCAACAGCCCGCCGCCGAGCGCTCGGGCGTCCGGGCCGATCGTGCCGGCCAGGACGCTCGGTCGCGCCACGCCTTGCCAATCGTGCCGATCGAGCGCGGGCGTCAAGGCCTCGAGCGTCGCCTGCAGCAGTTCGCGGCTGAACGCGCCGTCGATGATCACGCCTTCGAGGTCGAGCAGGCAGGCGGCTCCCTGGATGGCGAAGGCGATCGCCGGGACGGCCTCTTCGAGCCAGCGCTCGGTGTGGCGGCGCCATGGCTTTTGCAGGGCCCGTTCGTCGAGGGCCGCGCCGGCATCCAGCCCGTGGGCGGTCAGTCGCGATTCAAGGGTGGCGAGCGAGGCTCGGCCGAGCAGCTGCGGCGGCATCGAGCGCCGCGCGCCGGCAATGCCGACCGCGAGCGAGCCGACGGCCCCGGCGTTGCCGTTGAGGCCGCCGCGCAATTGGCTGTCGATCACCAGGCCGCCGCCGATGAAGGTGTCGACGAACACATACAGGAAGCTGCCGACGCTGCGCCCGCGGCCCGCTACCAGTTCGGCCACGCAGGCGGCGGCCGTGTCCTTTACAAACACCACCGGCAGATGCGTCATGGCGCTGATGCGGGCCCGGATGTCGACTTCGGCCCAGCGCGCCGCAGTGGTGGGGGCGATGCCGAGTACCGACTGCCAGCCGCCCAGCGACAACGGCGCCGCGACGCCGACGCCGTGCAGCCGGCTGCGCAACTTCGCCGGCAGCGACAGCGTCAAGCGCCGCAAACGCGACTCGATCTCGCCGAAGACCGTGTCGGCATCGGCGAACGGATAGGAGACGGAGGAGCGGCCGCGGACTTGCCCGGTGAAGTCGAGCAGCAGCAACTCGAGGCTGCGGCGGCCGAGCTCGATGCCGATCGAGAAAGCGCCGTCGGGTGCCAGTGCCATCGGCACCGACGGCTGGCCCACCCGGCCGCCGCGCACCGGCGGCAGCTTGCCGACCAGGCCATCGGCTTCGAGGCGGGCGATGATGACCTGGACCGTCTGCGGCGCCAGGCGGGTCAGCCGCGCGATCTCCGCCTTGGCGACGCTGCCGTGCAGCCGGATCGCCTGGAGCACGACGCGCTCGTTGAATTCGCGCATGCCGGCATGGTTCGAGCCGCGCGGCCGCAACCGCGATTC
>CAXTDH010000309.1:3869-4728 GCA_964242405.1 uncultured Rhizobacter sp.
CAGCACTGACGCCGCCAGCACTGACGCCGCCAGCACCCGCGCGGGCCCCCGGCGCATCGGCATCCCGGGCCGACACGGTCTTCGTTCGCAACCGGCCGGACGAGGGCCGACCGCCGTCAGGCCAGCGCCGCCTGCGGCAACTCGTCGGGCCGCATGGCGCCGGTCATGACCGCCACCGTATCGCTCATGCTGATCTGCTTCGGGTCGACGATGCAGGCGCGCTTGCCCAGCCGGGCGATGTGGATGCGGTCGGCGATCTCGAACACATGCGGCATGTTGTGGCTGATCAGGATCACCGGCAGGCCCTTGTCGCGCACCCTTCGGATCAGCTCCAGCACCATGTTGCCCTCCTTGACGCCGAGCGCCGCCGTCGGCTCGTCGAGGATCACCACATGGCGGGCGAAGGCGGCGCTGCGGGCGACCGCCACGCACTGCCGCTGGCCGCCGGAGAGCGTCTCGACCGCCTGGGTCATCGAGCGGATGCCGACTTTCAGGTCGTTCATCCGGGCGATGCTCTCCTCGAGCATGCGGGTCTTGTCGATGATGCGGAACAGGCGCGAGAAGAAGCCGGACTTGATGATCTCGCGACCCATGAAGAGGTTCTCGGCGATCGTCATCGCCGGTGCCACCGCCAGGTCCTGGTAGACGGTCTCGATGCCCTCGCGGCGCGCGTCGATCGGCGACTTGAAATGAATCGGCCGGCCGTCGAGCAGGATCTCGCCTTCGTCGGGAATGGTCGCGCCCGAGAGCGCCTTGATGAGCGAGGACTTGCCCGCGCCGTTGTCGCCGATCACCGCCATGATCTCGCCGGCGCGCAGCTCGAAGTCGGCGCCGTCGAGCGCGGTGACCTGGCCGTAGC
>CAXTDH010000310.1:0-4706 GCA_964242405.1 uncultured Rhizobacter sp.
CACGAGGTCGATGTTCTTGCGCTGGTGGCCGGTCAGCTCGATGCCGTCGACGGTGATCCTGCCCTTCTGCACCTTCTCGAGGTGGTTGACGCAGCGGATGAGCGTCGACTTGCCCGAGCCCGACGGGCCGCAGATGACGATGCGCTCGCCGCTGCGCACTTCGAGGTCGACGTCGGTCAGGACCTGGAACGGGCCGTACCACTTGTTGACACCCTCGATGCGGATGATGGGTTCGGTGCTCATGGGGTGACAGGCAGGGCCGGCAGATCGGTCTGCAGCCACTTCTTGTAGAGCTTGGCGAGCTCGCCGTTGGCGGTGTTCCTGGTGACGAAGGCGTCGACGGTCTTCTGCAGGTCGGCCTGCCCCTGGCGCATCGCCACCGCCATGAACTGCTGCTTCAGGACCAGCTTGCTCTCGAAGTTGTCGCCGGCCCGCTTGGCGATCTGCGCCGCCACGGTCGTCGAACAGCCGATGGCGTCCACCTGGCCCGACAGCAGGGCCTGCATCGCCGAGGCGTCGTCGTCGAAGCGGCGGATCTCGGTGCCTTCGGGCGCGATCGCGGTCAGCGCGGTGTCTTGCGTGCTCGCACGCGCAACCGCGACACGCACGCCCTTCAGGTCGGCCGGGACCTTGATGTTCGCCTTCTTCGCACCGTACAGAACGATCGTCGCCGCCGAGTAAGGGCGCGAGAACTGCACCTGCTTGGCGCGTTCCGGCGTCACCGCGAGCGACGCCACCAGCACGTCGACCTTGTTCGTCAGCAGGAAGGGGATGCGGTTCGGCCCGGTCACCGGCACCAGGTTGAGCTTCACGCCCATGTCCTTGGCGAGCAGCTTGGCGACATCGGCGTCGTAGCCGTCGGGGTTGTTCGACGCGTCGACCGTGCCGTAGGGCGGGAAGTCGACCAGCATGCCGACGGTCAGCGCCCCCTTTTTCTTGATCTCTTCGGCCGTCTGCGCCGACGCGGCCGGGGCCCAGGCGGCCAGCAGGGTGCCCGTGGCGAGTGCCGCGGTGGCGGCGAGGAGGTGTCGGCGGGTGGAACGGTGCATGGTCATGTCTCCGGGGTGTGAGTTCGAGAGCGGCGAATCAGCGGGCGAGCACGGCGGCGCGGCGCCGCTCGATGTGGCTGGCCCAAAGGGAGAGTGGCCAGCACAGGGCGAAGTAGACGGCTCCGACGACGCTGAAGACGACCAGCGGCTGGAACGTGGCGTTGTTGATGATCTGGCCGGCGCGCGTGATTTCGGTGAAGCCGATGATGGCGGCCAGTGACGTGCCCTTGATCACCTGCACCATGTAGCCGACGGTCGACGGCAGCGCGATCTTCCAGGCCTGCGGCAACACGACCTTGCGCATGCGCACCGCATAGCGCAGGCCGAGCGCCTCGGCGGCCTCCCACTGGCCGCGTGGCACGGCCTGGATCGAGCCGCGCCAGATCTCGCCGACGAAGGCGCTGGTATTGAGCACGAGCGCGATGCCAGCGGCCAGCCACGGGCTGATCTCGAGGCCTAGCACCGGCGCGCCGAAGAACACCAGGAACAACTGCATCAACAGCGGCGTGCCCTGGAAGATCTGCGTGTAGCCCGTGGCGACGCGCTGGGCGAGTGGGTTGTCCGAGGTGCGGGCCAGTGCCACCGCCAGGCCGCCGATCGCTCCGCCGACGAAGGCGATCAGCGACAGCAGCACCGTCCACTGGGCGGCCTGGACGATGAACCAGAAGTCGGGTAGACCGAACGTGCGCATGTGTCGATGCCTCGGCGCTTCAGCGGCGGTCCGGGTAGGACAGCGTGCGGCGCTGCACCACGCGGAAGAGGGCCGAGAACGCGAGCGCCAGCGCCAGGTAGATCGCGGTGACGACGATGTAGATCTCGAAGCTGCGGAAGGTTT
Organism: uncultured Rhizobacter sp.; assembly: GCA_964242405.1. Classification (GTDB taxonomy): domain Bacteria; phylum Pseudomonadota; class Gammaproteobacteria; order Burkholderiales; family Burkholderiaceae_C; genus LMDS01. The sequence continues at coordinate 1,885 of CAXTDH010000310.1, forward strand.
GCGACTGCAGGTTGGCGGCGACCGAGGTCAGGTCGTCCGCGGAGATCACCGACACCACCGCCGAGCTCAGCATCAGCAGGATGAACTGGCTCGTGAGCGCCGGGTAGATCGCCCGGAGCGCCGGCTTCAGGATGATCAGGCGGAAGATCTGGTGCGCCTTCAGGCTCAGGGCCTGGCCAGCCTCGATCTGGCCTTTCGGGATCGACTCGATGCCGGCGCGGATGATCTCGGTCGCGTAGGCCCCCAGGTTGACGACCATCGCCGTCAGCGCGGCGGTGTAGGGCGACCAGCGCAGCCCGATCGCCGGCAGCGCGAAGAAGAAGAAGAACAGCTGGACCAGGAACGGCGTGTTGCGGATCAGTTCGATGTAGGCCTGGATCAGCCAGCGCAGCGGCCGCGGCCCGGCGGTCTTGCCCCAGGCGCAGGCGATCGCGACGATCAGGCCGAGCGCGGTTGCCAGCAAGGACAGCTGCACCGTCGTCCATGTGCCCTTGAGCAGCAGCGGCCAGGCGGCGAGCACATCGGCGAATTGGAAGGTGTAGTGCACGTCGATCGCTTGGGGCTAGAACCGGTGTGTAGTTTATGAAACCGGTTTCAGCCTGCGATTCAGGTAAACCCTCGGTTTGTCGATTCAGGTTCAGCGCCGGCTGCCGCTCGGGCGCGACGATGCCCGAGGCACCAGCCGACCGGCGAGCAGGATCTGCCGTGGCGGCAGGTCTCGGCCTTGCAGGCGCTCGAGCAGGCAGCTCGTGGCGACGCGGCCGATGTCGTCCGTCGGCTGCGCGATCGTCGTCAGCCCGTCGCCCACCAGCGGCGCCCAGTCGGTCTCGTCGATGCCGACGAAGCCCAGGTCGATGCCGAAGCGCCAGCCCAATCGGGCGACGGCCGCCGCCACCCGCAGCGTCACCAGCGCGTTGCTCGCCAGCACCGCTGCAGGGCGCGCAGCGGCGCGGCGCTTCAGGTGCTGCAGCGCGGTGTCGAGCGCGGTGTCGAGCGCGGTGTCAACTGCCGCATCGTCGCCGTCGGCGAGCTCGATCGCCTGCCCCGCGACGCCGTCGCGGGATGTGGCCAGGCACGACTGGAACGCAACTTCGCGCTCGATGCGCGAGCTGATACCGGCGACCCGCTCGGTCACGTACAGCAGCTGGCGATAGCCGTTTGCCACGAGGTGACCGAACGCCTGCTGCACGGCGTCGATGTTGTCGAGGGAGACGAAGTCGGCCTGCATGCCGGGCTGCTTGCGGTCGATCAGCACCGCTGGTTTGCCGTGCCGCGCCCCTTCACCGGCGGCGTTCACGTCGCAACCCAGCGTATTCAGGATAAAGCCTTCGACTTGATACGACGCCAGCGCCTCGATGCCCTCGCGCTCGCGCTCGCTGGCGTTGCCCAGGTTGAACAGCATCACCAGGTAGCCGGCCTGCTGTGCAGCCTTCTCGGCGCCGCGCAGCACGGCCACCGAAAACGGGTTGGCGATATCGGCCACCACGAGGCCGATGAGCTTCGAGCGGCCGCGCTTGAGCGCCTGCGCCATCGGGCTGGGCGTGTACGCCAGCGCGCCGATGGCCTTCTCGACCTTGGCCGCGATCTCAGGTGTCAGCAGCGTGTCGCGGTGGTTCAGGAAGCGCGAAACGGTGGCTTTGGAGACGCCGGCGGCCTTGGCGACATCGGCGATCTTGGCGCGGCCCTCGGGGCGCGTGACGTGCGCGGGGCGGGACTTCATGGCAGGATGCTGAAACCAGTTTCAACGCGATGCTACGTGAGACGGCGCGGATGTCAACCTCATGCGCACCGGACGTCCCATTGGCGGGCAGAGGATGCGGGAATAGACCAGCGCGCCCGGTCTTTCGACCCGGCCCGCTGATCAAAACCTTCAACAACCACTTGTCGTTCTTTTGATCACCGCCGAAACTCGTGCTGATGGCGTTCGTGCCGCAATGCACCCGGGCCTGGGGCCACGCGGGCCACGTCGCCATCAGTCAATTGGCGGCGCAGGCCTTGCCGGCCGAAATTCCGGCGTTCCTGCGCAGCGCGCAGTCGATCGCCCAGATCGGTGAGCTCGGCGCCGAGGCGGACGAATCGAAGACGACCGGCATCGTCACCTCGGTCACCAACGGCAGGATCAACACCGCGTCGACGGTGCACGATGCCGAGCGCGACCCGGGACACTTCCTCGATGTCGACGACACGGGCGTCGTCATCGGCGGCGTCGTGCCGCTTGCCAGGTTGCCCGCGACGCGCGAGGCCTTCGACACCTTGCAGCGCACCGCGACCAGCCCATCGGGCCAGAACCAGTACGGCGGCTACCTGCCGTACGCGATCCTGGACGGCTTTCAGCAGGTCCGCAAGGATTCGGTATCTGGCGCGCCATGAGCGCGGGCCTGGGCACGGCGCAGACGGACAGCGACCGTGCGTACTTCCGCTTCCAGCTGCAGTTGCGCCAGCAACTCATCATCCGCGACATCGGCTACTGGAGCCATTTCGTCGCCGATGCCAGCCAGCCGATGCACATCTCGATCCACTTCAACGGCTGGGGCAGCTATCCGAACCCGAACGGCTACACGACCGCGGCGATCCATGCGCCGTTCGAGGGCGCTTTCGTCCGCAAGTTCGTCGATTTCACGACCGTCGCTTCGCAGATGCGCCCCTATACCGACCGCGGCGTGACGACCATGGAGCAACGCGTGCCGAGCTACCTGGCCGAGACGCTGGCGCAGCTGATCCCCGTCTACCAGGCAGCGAAGAATTCGGGCAACGACAACTACGCGGCCGGGCAGCCCGCCGAACTCGCCCGCGGCATCAGGCAACGGGCCGCCGGCGCAACG
>CAXTDH010000311.1:0-4697 GCA_964242405.1 uncultured Rhizobacter sp.
GTGCGGCGCCATGTAGGCACTGCCGTACCAGGCATCGGCCGCGAAGGGGCTGGGAAACTGCCTCATGGTCGTGCCGAAGATCAGCCCGGCCATGCTGTGGAAGATCACCAGCAGGCCGATGAAGACGACCACCATCGACAGCACCGGCGCGTTCTGCATCGGCCGGATGACGGCGAACTCGACCAGCGCGCCCAGCCCGAACGACACCACCACCGTCGCCAGGAACGCCAGCCAGTACGGCAGGCCGGCCTGGATGAAGGTCCAGGCGATGAAGGTCGAGAACATCGCCATCTCGCCCTGGGCGAAGTTCACGTGGTGCGTCGCCTGGTAGATCATGACGAGGGCAAGGGCGACGCTGGCGTAGATGCCGCCAGTCGCGAGGCCGCCGAGCAATTGGTGCAGGAAGGCGTCCATCAGGCGTGGCCTCGTCCGATCCGGCGGCTCATTCGCCGAGGTAGGCGTGCCGGACCTGCGGGTCGTCTCGGACCGCCGCAGCGGGCCCCGAGAGCACGATCCGGCCGGTCTCGATCAGGTAGGCGGTGTGGGCGAGTTCGAGCGCGAGCGCCGCGTTCTGCTCGACCAGGAGGATGGCCGTGCCCTCCTCGGCGTTGATGCGCCGCATGATGGCGAAGATGTCGCGGACCACCAGCGGCGCCAGGCCGAAGGAAGGTTCGTCGAGCAGCAGCAACCGCGGTCGCGACATCAGCGCCCTGCCGATGGCGAGCATCTGCTGTTCACCGCCCGAAAGCGTGCCGGCCTGCTGCGAGCGGCGCTCGGCCAGGCGCGGAAAGTAGCCGAAGACGCGCGCCCTGTCGCTCGCCATCTCTGCCTTGTCGGCGCGCGTATAGGCACCGAGGCGCAGGTTCTCGTCGGTGCTCAGCGCCGTGAAGGTGCCGCGGCCGTCGGGCACATGGGCGATGCCGAGCCGGGCGATCGCCTCGGTCGACATCTTCTCGAGCGACCGCCCGGCGTAGCGGATGGCGCCGCGGGTCGTCACCATCATCTGGCAGATTGCCCGCAAGGTGGTCGTCTTGCCGGCCCCGTTGGCGCCCAGCAGGGTGGTGATGCGGCCCTCCTCGATCGCCAGGTCGATGCCGTGCAGCACCTCGGTCGGGCCGTAGGCGGCCTGCAGGCCTCGGACGTCGAGCAGCACGGGGCGGGCCGCAGACACGGAAGCCGGCGCGTCGATGGCCGGTGCGGCGGCGCCGTGCAGCGTCGTCGCGGTCATGCCGGCGCCCCCAGGTAGGCCTGGATCACCGCCGGGTGCTGCCGGACCTCGGCCGGCGTTCCCTCGGCGATCTTCTTGCCGAAATTCAGCGCGACGACCTTGTCGGAGATGCCCATCACCAGCCCCATGTGGTGCTCGACCAGCAACACCGTCGTCTGCAGCCGTTCGCAGACATCGCGGATCAGCCGGCCGAGGCCCGCCAGCTCCTCGTGGTTCAGGCCGCAGGCCGGCTCGTCGAGCAGCAGGAGTTTGGGTCGCGCCGCCAGCGCCCGGCCGAGCTCGACCCGCTTCTGGGTGCCGAACGGCAGGTCGGCGACGACCCGATGAGCGACGCCTTCCAGGCCGAGGAAGCGCATCAACTCTCCGGCGCGCGCCACGGCTGCGGCCTCCTTGCGGGCGACGCTCGGCCAGCGCAGGGCGGTCGAGAGGAAGCCGCTGCGATGGGCGCTGTGGCAGCCGACGAGCAGGTTGTCGCGGACCGTCATGGTCCGGAACAGCGCCAGGTTCTGGAACGTGCGGCCGATGCCGGCAGCGGCCATGCCGTGGCGCGGCAAGGCGGTCAGCGGCCGGCCGTCGAACTCGATCGCGCCGGCGCCGATGCGGTAGAGCTGCGACAGGCAGTTGAACAGGGTGCTCTTGCCGGCGCCGTTCGGGCCGATCAGGCCGCAGACCTGGCCCGGCTGCACATCGAACGACACGCCGTCGAGGGCGACGATGCCGCCGAAGCGCACCGTCACGCCTTCGACGCGCAGCAAGGCGCGGCCGCCCGACGGGCCGTCGGCAACGGTCACAGGCCGCCCGACAGCACCGGACCGAACGGCTCGAAGATGCTGCCGTTGAAGCGCACGGGCTGCATGCCCTTCAACGGCGTGAAGTCGCTCGCCGAGGTCTTGAGCTTGACGCCCGGGGAGAGCAGCGGCAGCGTCATCTCGAGATGCGCCGCCTGCTTCATGACGTTCTCGCGCGTCAAGGTGTTGCCGCACTGCTTGAGCACCTGGACCATCGTCTGGGCGCAGGCATAGGCGTTGACGTTGAGCGAATCGGTGATGTCGCCGCTCGGGTAGTACTTCTTGAACCAGGCGGCGTAATCCTGGTATTCCTTGCTGTTGTGCCAGCTCGAGTCGGCCGGGTCGCGCACGAAGGCGAGCGAAATCACGCCGACGCCGTTGTCGAGCCCGGCCGGCCTCATCACCGCGCTCACCGAGATCGACACCCTGGCGAGGTACTGCTGCGGCTTCCAGGCCATCTGGCCCGCCTTGCGCAGCGCCTGGGCGGCGAACTTCGGCGTGCTGATGTTGATGAAGGTGTCGGCGCCCGAGGCCTTCAGCGCCACCATCTGGCTGTCGATCGTCGGGTCGCTCGTCTCGTAGGTGGCCTCGGCGACGATCATCGCCTTGGCCTTGCCGCCGAGGCCTTCCATCAGGCCGTTGCGCACGTCCTTGCCGAAGTCGTCGTTCTGGTACAGCACCGCGACCTTCGCACCCGGGTTGTTGGCCAGGATGTGCTGGGCGAAGATGTGGCCTTCGGCCTGATAGGTCGGCTGCCAGCCCATCGTCCACGGGAAGTTCTTCGGATCGGCGAAGCGGCTGGCGCCGGTGTTGACGAAGAGTTGCGGCACCTTCTTGGCGTTCAGGTACTTCTGGATCGCCATGTTCTGCGCCGTGCCGAGCGGCGCGTACATCAGCAGCACTTCCTCCTGCTCGACGAGCTTGCGCGTCTGCTCCACCGTGCGCGACGGCGTGTAGGCGTCGTCGAGCGAGATGAGGTTGATCTTGCGGCCGTTGATGCCCCCGTCGGCATTGAGTTTTTCGAAGAACGCGAGGCTTGCCCGGCCGATGGTGCCGTAGGCCGACACCGGCCCGGAGTACGGCACGGTATGGCCGAGCTTGATCTCGCTGTCGGTGGCGCCCGGGTCGTATTGCTTCGCGCCCGAGGTCGCCTGTGCCGACGCCACGCGCGCCAGGGGCGCCAGGCTCGCGGCGGCGGTCAGCGCCAAGGTCTGGCCGAGCAGGCGGCGTCGTGGGTTGGACATGTGCATCGTCTCCGAGAGGCTGTGGGCGGATGGGCGGCCTGTCGGGGAAGGTGACCCGGCGGCAGCGCGCCATGGCGCTCTGCGGCGCCGGCGTGCGGATCATCCGGTCACGGCTGGCCGGTCACATCGTCGAAAACGACGATTGTTCCGTCGCGCCGCCCTCCCCTAACCTGGGCGCCCGCCGTTGGCGACGCGGATCGTCGAAGGTGGATGACCCAGGAGACGCCGATGGAACCCGACGACGACCCGCAGGCGCAGGCCGCGGCCGAATCATCTTCGCTGCCGCCGACGGCAGCCGACCCGTCGGCGGCCCGAGCGAAGGCCAGCCCCGGCATGCTGCGCGGCCTGCGCGTCACCGACATGAGCACCGTGGTGTTCGGGCCCTACGCCACGCAGATCCTGGCCGACCTGGGCGCCGAGGTGGTGAAGGTCGAGCCGGCGGGCGGCGACACGATTCGCGTCATCGGCACGCCAGCGCAGACGCCCGGCATGGGGCCCGTCCACCTGCGCCTGAACCGCGGCAAGCGGTCGGTCGACTGGGACCTGAAATCGGAAGCGGGCCGGGAGGCGATGCGCCGGCTGCTCGCCACGAGCGACATCTTCCTGCACAACGTCCGCGCCGACGCGGTCGCCCGCATCGGCCTCGACTACGAATCCGTCAAGGCGATCAGGCCGGACATCATCTACGTGCACTGCACCGGCTTCGGCAGCGACGGCCCGTGCGCCGGGCTGCAGGCGTACGACGACATCATCCAGTCGGCCTCGGGCGCCGCCTCGCTGCTGCCGCGAGTCGACGGCAACCCGAAGCCGCGCTTCTTCCCGATGCTGTTCGCCGACAAGGTCTCGGGCCTGCACGCCGCCTACGCCACGCTCGCCGCGGTGGTGCACCGGCTGCGCACCGGCGAGGGTCAGCATGTCGAGGTGCCGATGTTCGAGGCCCTGGCGAGCTTCAACCTGCTCGAGCACCTCTGCGACATGACCTTCGTGCCGGCCACCGGGCCGGCCTGCTACCCGCGCCAGATCGACCCGGCCCGCCAGCCGATGCGCACGGCCGACGGCTACCTGGCCATCGCCCCGTACGTCGACGCCCGGTGGGTCAGGTTCTTCCAGGTCGTCGGTCGGCCGGATGTGCTGCTGGACCCGCGATTCGCCGACGCGCCGGCGCGCCGCCGCAACACCTCCGAGATGTACCGGCTGGCCGCCGAGATCCTGCCCGCCCGCAGCACCGACGACTGGCTGCAGGTGTTCAAGCAAGCGAATATTCCGGCGATGCGCATCATCTCTATCGAGGACCTCCTCGTCGACCCGCATCTGCAGGCCGTCGGCCTCATGCGCGAGCGCGAGCACCCGACCGAGGGCGGCTATCTCGAAGTGCGGCCGCCCGTGCGCTTCTCGGCGCATCGCTACCCGGACCTTGCCCATGCGGCGTCGCCGGGC
>CAXTDH010000312.1:0-4693 GCA_964242405.1 uncultured Rhizobacter sp.
CTGGTCGGGCGTCACCGTGAACAAGGTGCCGCCCTTGACACGCAGGATGTCGCTGACTTTCATGCAGGTCTCCAACAACAGAGCAAAAGGCCGTGCCTCAATATAGCTCACAATTCCACGATGGGGAACCGAATCCGACCCCTGGTTCGCAGCTCAACCTGGAGGCGCCATGCCCGGCAGTTCAGACCCTGGCTTCGACACCCTGGTCCTGCACGCCGGTGCTGCCCCCGACCCGGCCACCGGCGCCCGAGCAGTGCCGATCCACCTCACCACCTCCTTCGTCTTCGAGAGCAGCGAGCATGCGGCGTCGCTGTTCAACATGGAACGCTCCGGCCACGTCTACAGCCGGATCTCCAACCCGACCAACGCGGTGCTGGAGGAGCGCGTCGCGGCGCTCGAGGGCGGCGCGGGTTCCATCGCGACCGCGAGCGGACAAGCGGCGTTGCACCTGGCCATCTGCACCATTGCCGGGACTGGCGACCATATCGTCGCCTCGAGCGCGCTCTACGGCGGCTCGCACAACCTGCTGCATTACACGCTGGCGCGGTTCGGCATCGAGACGACCTTCGTCGCGCCGGGCGATATCGATGCCTGGCGGGCAGCGATCCGGCCGACGACGAAGCTGCTGTTCGGCGAGACCCTCGGCAACCCGGGGCTGGACGTGCTCGACATCCCGACCGTCTCGAGCCTGGGACACGCGCACGGCCTGCCCCTGCTCGTCGACTCGACCTTCACGACGCCCTGGCTGATGAAGCCCTTCGATCACGGCGCCGACCTGATCTTCCACTCCGCGACCAAGTTCCTGTCCGGCCACGGCACCGTCGTCGGCGGGGTGCTGGTCGACAGCGGCGCCTTTGATTGGGACGCCTCCGGCCGGTTTCCCGAGCTGACCGAACCCTATGCCGGCTTCCACGGCATGGTGTTCAGCGAAGAAAGCAGCGTCGGTGCCTACCTGTTGCGCGCCCGTCGCGAAGGTCTGCGCGACTTCGGCGCCTGCATGAGCCCGCACACCGCCTGGTTGATCCTGCAGGGCATCGAGACCCTGCCCCTGCGCATGGCTCGGCATGTCGAGAACACCCGCAAGGTGGTCGACTTTCTGGTCGGCGAGCCGATGGTGGCAAGCGTCGGCTACCCGGAGCTCGAGTCGCACCCCGATCATGTGCTCGCCCGGCGCCTGCTGCCGCGCGGCTGCGGCTCGGTGTTCAGCTTCGACCTGCGCGGCTCGCGGGCGCAGGGCCGTGCCTTCATCGAGGCGCTGAAGATTTTTTCGCACCTGGCGAATGTGGGTGACTGCCGGTCGCTGGTCATCCACCCGGCGTCGACGACGCATTTCCGCATGGACGACGCGGCGCTGGCACGGGCCGGCATCCGCGCCGGCACGATCCGCCTGTCGATCGGCCTCGAGGATGCCGACGACCTCGTCGATGACCTGCGACGCGCGCTGAAAGCGGCCGCCAAAGCGGACGGCGCTTGATGGACATCGAACTTGCAGGGCCGGCCGGACCGCGCACCGTCTACGCCTACACCGGCGGCAAGCCATTCGATGCCGGTTTGCCGTGCGTGGTGTTCGTGCATGGCGCGCTTCATGACCACAGCGTCTGGACGCTGCTCGCCCGCTGGTTCGCGAACCACGGCCGAAGCGTGCTGGCGCTCGACCTGCCCGGCCACGGCCGCAGCACCGGCGCGCCGCTCGCTGACGTGGAGGCGTCGGCCGACGGGCTGCTGGCGGTGCTCGCCGCGGCGGGTGTCGGTCAGGCCGCGCTGGTCGGCCACAGCATGGGCTCGCTGATCGCGCTCGAAGCAGCCTCGCGCGACGAGGGCGGCCGCATCGGCCGGCTGGTGATGATGGCGACCGCCTACCCGATGAAGGTATCGCAGGCGCTGCTCGATACCGCCCGGGACGAGCCCCTGGTCGCGATCGACCGGGTCAACGCCTTTTCTCATTCCGGCAGCGGCGCCAAGCCGTCGTTCCCCGGGCCGGGAAACTGGCTGCACGGCGGCAACCGGGCACTGATGCGCCGGGTGCAGCAGGCGCAGACGACGACCAACTTGTTCCGCCACGACTTCGGGGTCTGCGACGGCTACGCGGGCGGCCTGGCCGCTGCAGCCCGCCTGCGCTGTCCCAGCACCTTCATACTGGGCGCGCGGGATCAAATGACGCAGCCTCGCCAGGCGATGGCACTGGCCGCCGCCTGTAAGGCCGATGTGGTCTCGATCGACGCTGGGCACGCCCTCATGACCGAGGCCCCCGACGCGGTGCTCGACGCGTTGCGGCGGGTCTTGTGATGTTGCGACGACACGCCGACAGCCTGTTACAGGCTTGCCGCGACTTCCCGGCTCGGCCCCGGCTACATTTCAGTTGATGGTTGCCAGCGTCGACATCCGCACATCGCACATCGAGCGCCTGCTCGATGCCGTCGGCCTGCCGATCGGTCGCTGGGACAAAGACGCGCGGCTCGTGTTCTGCAACGAACCGTACTTGCTCTGGGCCGGCCAGCCGCGTGAATCCCTGCTCGGCCGCACCTTGCAGGAGTTGTACGGCGATGCCGCCTGGGAGGCCGCGCGCAGCGCCTTCGCCATGGCGCTGCAGGGCGCGACGCTCGCCTACCAACGGCGCCTGGCGCACGGCCCGGAGGCTGGTCGCTGGGCCCGGATCCAGCTGTTCCCCGACGTCAACAGCCACGGCGAGACCGAGGCGGTGTTCACCATCTCGACCGATATCCACGACGACGTGATGGCCCGTGAAGCGCTTTCCGCGGCGCGGATGCGGCTCGCCCGTTTCACCGAGAACATCCCCTACCCGCTCACCTACGTCGACCGCAACTTCGTGCTGCGCTTCGTCAACAAGGCATATACGGAGCAGATCGGCGAGGACTCCAAAAACCTGCTCGGGCGCCATATCGGCGTCGTCCCGAACGAGAAGAGCTGGGCCGATCACGAGCCCTATTTCGAGCGAGCCTTGCACGGCGAAACCGTCCAGCACACCCGGCTCGTCAGTTCCGAGGACAGCGGCCCGCGCTGGATGCGGACCAGCTATGTTCCGGACGTCGGCGAGAACGAGGCGGTGCTCGGCGTCTACACCGTGACGGTCGACGTGCATGAGTTGACCGTCACCCAGGAAAAGTTGAAGCGCCGCGTCGAACGCGATGCGCTGACCGATGTCCTCAGCCGCCGGACGATGATGGACCGGGTCGAGGCGGCGTTGTCGGACTCCCGCATGAACCCGGTCGCGCTGTTCTTCGTCGACCTCGACGGGTTCAAGGCGGTCAACGACCAGCTCGGCCACCCTGCCGGCGACGCCCTGCTGATCGCAGTCGGCAAGGCGCTGCAGAGCTCCGTCCGATCCGAGGATGCGGTCGGGCGGCTGGGCGGCGACGAGTTCCTGGTGCTGGCGTCGGTGCGCGACCCCAAAGGCGCCAATGCGCTGGCCGTGCACATGCTCAGCGCGGTGCGGCTCGCAGCCACCAGCAACATCGCGGTACCGTTGCCGCCGGGAGCGGTCAGCGCGAGCATCGGTTACGCCCTTTCGCCGGCCGACGCCACCGCCGCGCTCGACCTGCTGCAGCTGGCGGACGACGCGATGTACGCGGCCAAGCGGCTCGGCAAGGACCAGGCGGTGCATTGCGCGTCGATCCCCTTCGACGACACTCGTTAGGCTTCATGGCCGACGCTTGCGCTGATCCCCCTTCCGACGCCCTGCCCGCCCTGGCCTGGACGCGTACGGTCGCGGTGGCCAGCGTGCTCGGGCTGATCGTGCTCGGCCTGGCGTGGGAGCTTTGGCTCGCGCCGACCGGGCGCGGCACCCTTGCGCTGAAGGTGCTGCCGCTGCTGCTACCACTGCCCGGGCTGCTTCGTGGCCGCCTGTACACCTACCGTTGGCTGAGTTTGCTGGTCTGGCTCTACTTCACCGAAGGCATGGTGCGGGCCACCAGCGAGCACGGCACCGGCGCCGTGCTCGCGACGGTCGAGGTGCTTCTCTGCCTGTTGCTGTTCACGGCCTGTGCGGCTCGCGTCCGGCTGTGGCAGGGCAGGCAGGCCGGTCGGGCCATTCCGGTCAGTCAGGCCATCGACGCCAGCAAGACCCGTCAGCCCAATCTTCCCGACTTACCGGCTACCCCGGCATCGCCGGGTGTGTCGGCTCCGCCGCTGCCACCCGTGCCACCGCCCGCGACCGCCACGGCCCGCTGAACCCTTCCCCCGAACGACCGATGAACGCCCCTTTGATCGACGCTCTTCATTCCGCCGTCGGCCCGTCCTTCGTGCTGACCGATGGCGATCTGTCCAACTGGGAGGTCGACTGGCGCAAACGCTATCACGGGCGGGCGCTCGCCGTCGTCCGGCCGGGGTCGGCCGCCGAGGTCGCGGCGGTCGTCAAGGTCTGTCGGGCCCACGGCGGCAGCATCGTCGCCCAGGGCGGCAACACCGGGCTGGTCGGCGGTTCGGTGCCGGACGATTCCGGATCCCAGGTGCTGCTGAGCCTGACACGACTCAATCGCATCCGCGAGATCGATCTGCCGAACCTGACGGCGACGGTCGACGCCGGCTGCATCCTGCAAAACGTGCAGGAGGCGGTGGCTGCGAAGGGCCTGCTGTTCCCGCTCAGCCTCGCGGCCGAGGGCAGTTGCACGATAGGCGGCAACCTCGCGACCAACGCCGGCGGCACCCAGGTGCTTCGCTTCGGCAATGCCCGCGA
>CAXTDH010000313.1:0-4663 GCA_964242405.1 uncultured Rhizobacter sp.
GCGCGCAGACCGTGTCGGCGATCACGGCAACGACGCTCGAGTGGCAGCCGCGGCTGTCGGCGGTGGGTTCGGTGGTGCCCGTCCGAGGCGTCGACGTGACGACCGAGATCGCCGGCCTGGTGCGCAGCATCGAGTTCAAGTCGGGTCAGGAAGTCAAGGCCGGCGCCGTGCTCGTACAACTCAATGCCGACGCCGACGCCGCGCAGCTGCAGTCGCTGCAAGCCGCCGCGGACCTGTCGGCCACCACCCTGGCACGCGATCGGCAGCAACTCGCGGTCGAGGCCATCGCCCAGGCGCAGGTCGACAGCGACATGGCCGACCTAAAGAGCCGTCGCGCGCTGGTCGCCCAGCAGGCGGCACTGATCGCCAAGAAGACGATCCGCGCGCCCTTCAGCGGCAAGCTCGGCATCACCACCGTCAACCCGGGCCAGTACCTCAACCCGGGTGACCGCATCGTTACCCTGCAGACGATCGACCCGGTGTATGTCGACTTCTATCTGCCGCAAAAGCAGATCGGTGGCCTGTCGGTCGGCCAGGTGGTCAATGCCAGCAGCGACGGTTATCCCGGCGTCTCATTTCCCGGCAAGATCACGGCGATCAGCCCGAAGGTCGACACCGGTACCCGCAACATCCAGGTGGAGGCGACCGTGCCGAACCCGAAGCGGCAGTTGCTGGCCGGCATGTCGATCAACGCCAACGTCGATGTCGGCGAGAAGAAGCGTTACCTGACGCTGCCGCAGACGGCCATCACCTACAACCCCTACGGCTCGACCGTGTTCGTCGTGATGGATGCGGCGGCTGGCCAGGCGGCCCAGGCCGCCGCCGGCTCGGCGGCCAAGGGCAGCGGCCCGGTGGCGGGTTCCACTTCCGCGGCGCCCGCCGCGGCATCGGCGCCCGGGGCGGCAGCGAGCGGCCTGGTCGTGCAGCAGGTGTTCGTCACCACCGGCGAGACGCGCGGCGACCAGGTTGCGATCATGAAAGGCTTGCAGCCCGGCCAGCAAGTGGTGACCAGCGGCCAGTTGAAGCTGAAGAACGGCACGCCGGTGCTGATCGACAACTCGGTCCAGCCGGCCAACAACCCGAACCCGAGCCCGCAGGAAAAGTGAGCACGACCGCCCCGAACGATTCGAGCCTCTTCTGACCATGAACTTCACCGACATCTTCATCCGCCGCCCGGTGCTGGCGATGGTCGTCAGCCTGCTGATCGTCGTGCTGGGGCTCAGGTCGCTGTTCAGCCTGCCGGTCAACCAGTACCCACACACGCAGAACGCGGTGGTCACGATCTCGACCACCTACTTCGGCGCCGATGCGCAGACCGTCGCCGGCTTCATCACCCAGCCGCTTGAAGGCGCGATCGCCCAGGCACAGGGCATCGACTACCTGTCGTCGTCGAGCAGCAGCGGCGTCTCGACCATCACCGCGACGCTGCGCCTCAACTACGAGGCGAACCGGGCGCTGACCGAGATCAACACGCAGGTGCAGTCGGTCAGGAACCAGCTGCCGGCGCAGGCCCAGCAGCCGGTGTTGACGGTCGCGACCGGCCAGACGACCGACGCGATGTACCTCGGCTTCTACAGCACCGAGCTGCCGACCAACGATGTCACCGACTTCCTGATCCGGGTCGTCAAGCCGAAGCTCGATTCGATCGCCGGCGTGCAGACGGCCGAAATGCTGGGCTCACGCCTGTTCGCCCTGCGGGCCTGGCTCGACGCCGACAAGCTCGCCAGCCACGGCCTGACCGCCGCCGACGTGAGTACCGCCCTCGGCAACAACAACTACCTGGCGGCTCTCGGCACCGCCAAGGGCCAGATGGTCAGCGTGCCGCTCACCGCTGGCACCGACCTGCATTCGGTCGAAGAGTTCAGGAAGCTGGCGGTCAAGCAGAGCGGCGATGCGGTCGTCCGGCTGGAGGACGTCGCGACCGTCACCCTCGGCTCCGAAAACTACGACTTCAACGTCGCCTTCAGCGGCGTGCGCTCGGTCTTCATCGGCATCAAGGTGGCGCCCGAGGCGAACATTCTCGATGTCGCCAAGCGGGTGCGGGCGGTATTTCCAGACTTGAAGGCGCAATTGCCGAACGGGTTGACCGGCGAGATCGTCTACGACTCGACCTCCTTCGTCACCACCTCGATCTACGAGGTGGTCAAGACGCTGGTCGAGGCGCTGATCATCGTCACGATCGTGATCTTCCTGTTCCTGGGTAACTTCCGGGCGGTGCTGGTGCCGGTGATCGCCATGCCGCTGTCGCTGATCGGCACCTTCTTCATGATGCTGGCGCTCGGCTACTCGATCAACCTGTTGACCCTTCTGGCCCTCGTGCTCGCCATCGGCCTGGTGGTCGACGACGCCATCATCGTCGTCGAGAACGTCGACCGGCACATGAAGGAGGAGGGCAAGTCGCCGTTCGAAGCAGCGCTGATCGCGGCCCGCGAACTCGGCAGCCCGATCCTGGCGATGACGGTGGTGCTGATCGCCGTCTATGTGCCGATCGGGTTTCAGGGCGGCCTGACCGGCGCGCTCTTCACCGAATTCGCTTTCACGCTCGCCGGCTCGGTCGCGGTATCGGGCGTCGTGGCCCTGACCTTGTCGCCGATGATGGCGTCGCGCTTCTTCAGGCCCGAGCAGGACCAGGGCCGTTTCGCCAAGGCGATCGACCGGATCTTCGAGCGGGTGCGGCATGGCTATAACCGCGCGCTCTCCAGCCTGCTCGACACCTTCCCCGTGTTGATCGTGCTGGGTGTGCTGCTCAGCGTGCTGCTCGCCGTCATGTTCAAGATGGCGCAGTACGAACTCGCGCCCGAGGAAGACCAGGGCATCGTCGTGTCTCAGGTGGTCGGGCCGCCGACGGCCACGGCCGAGCAGATGCAGACCTACGCCGATCAGGTCTACAAGGTCGCGAGCAGCTTGCCCGAGTATTCGCAGATGTTCCAGATCACCGGCGTACCGTCGGTCAACGCCGGCATCGGCGGAGTGCTGCTGAAGTCGTGGGAAGACCGGGGCCGCAATGCCAAACAGATCCAGCAGGACTTGCAAGCGCAGTGGAACCGGATCGCCGGCGGCCGGATCGCGGCCTTCCAGTTTCCGGCGCTGCCGGGCTCCTCCGGCCTGCCGGTCCAGTTCGTCATCACCACCACCGAACCGTTCGAGAACCTGAACATCGTGGCCCAGCAGGTGCTCGACAAGGCCAGGGCCGCCGCCAAGTTCTACTTCGTCGACGCCGACCTGAAGATCGACAAGCCACAGGCGACACTCGTCGTCGATCGCGACAAGATCGCCGCCCTCGGCATGACGCAGCAGGACATCGGCGCGGCGATGGGCGCGGCGCTCGGTGGTGGCTACGTCAACTACTTCTCGATCGCCGGCCGCTCATACAAGGTTATCCCGCAGGTGCTGCAGGTCGACCGGCTGAACCCGTCGGACGTGCTCGATTTCTACATCAAGACGCCGACTGCCGGCCTGATCCCGGCGAGCACCGTCGCGAGCATCCAGTACAGCGTCGTGCCCGAGGCGATCACCCGCTTCCAGCAGCTGAACTCGGTGACGATCTCGGGCGTGTCGGGTTCATCGCAGGGCGACGTGCTGCAGTTCCTGCGCGACACCGTCAAGGAGGTGGCGCCCAGCGGCTACAACGTCGATTACTCGGGTCAGTCGCGCCAGTTCATGCAGGAATCGGGCGGGTTCCTGGTGACGATGCTGTTCGCCATCGTCATCGTCTTCCTGGCATTGGCGGCGCAGTTCGAGAGCTTCCGCGACCCGGTCGTGATTCTCGTGTCGGTGCCGTTGGCGCTGTTCGGCGCGTTGATCTTCATCTTCCTCGGCTTCGCCTCGATGAACATCTACACCGAGGTCGGCCTGGTGACGCTGATGGGGCTGATCTCCAAGCACGGCATCCTGATCGTCGAGGTCGCGAACCAGTTGCAGAAGGCCGGCAAGACGAAGCGACAGGCGATCGAGGAGGCGACCTCCATTCGGCTGCGGCCGATTCTGATGACGACCGCGGCGATGGTCTTCGGCGTCGTACCGTTGGTGATCGCCTCCGGCGCCGGTGCGGCGGGGCGGCAGGCCATGGGGCTGGTGATCTTCACCGGGCTCTCGATCGGCACCCTCTTCACCTTGTTCGTGGTGCCGGCGATGTACTTGTTCATCGGCTCGACGCATGGCAAGACCGGGGCGCCGACGCCGGCCGCAGGATCGAAGCTGGCCGTGGCATCTTGAGGGTCGGGCTTAAAGACTGCCTTCGGTGAATCGATTTCGCTGCGTGTTTCCTGCGCCTGAATCGTTGGGCGGTTGAGGTGGGTGTTTGTGGGATGAAACGGTCTCTTGCAGGCATGGCGTGAGAAGTGGATGTGGTCAGAGCGCCGCGGCAGGCGCTGCCCGGCGCGGGCTTGCGGCAGCAGGCATTGCTGGCAAGAGACGCCGCGGTGGGTGCACGGGCAGCGGCGTGTCTTGCAAGCACCGCCGCGGCGGTGGCGCCAGTGGAGGTCTGCGCTGCAAGCGCCGCTGCAGCGCTGGCGTGAGCGGTATGTGTTTTCTTAGCGCCGCCCCAATGGTTGTTGCAAAGGCGGGTGCGGGCAGGTTGCGGTGCGCGTGTGAGGCGCCGAGGAGCGCAGGGCTTGTGGCCACGCGCGCAGCGCGCTCGTTGACTGACTGGTCGCCCATGTTT